>NZ_KV805147.1:0-87860 GCF_001811545.1 Corynebacterium sp. HMSC074A09
ACGCACACCCCCAACAAACAACAAATCCCCAGGTAGTTCACCGAAACGGTGTGTTACATGGGGACGTCGCCAAGCACTGCTGCCTAGTAGAGCTCTTCCTCCTGAGTGCGCTCGATGGTCGCCCCCAGCGTTTGCAGGTTCTCTACAAAGTTGGGATATCCGCGATCGATGTGGAAAACATCGTGGACGGTAGTCGTCTCATCTGCACAGAGCGCAGAGAGCACCAAACCGGCGCCCGCGCGAATGTCGGAGCTCCAGACATGCGTTGAAGACAACCGCTCCTGGCCGCGGATGACAACATGGTGGCCATCCACCTGAGCGTCGGCGCCGAGGCGCAACATCTCATCGACGAATCGGAAACGGGACTCGAACACGTTCTCCGTAATGATGGAAGTACCTTCCGCAACCGCGGACAGTCCAATAGCGATGGGCTGAAGATCCGTTGGAAAGCCTGGGTAAGGCAGCGTTTGGTAGTCCACGGCGGTGGGGCGCCCATCCATACGCACGCGGAAGCCGTTGACATAGTCCTCAATATCGGCACCGGCCGACTTGAGCTTTTCCAAAGGCAGGTGCAGGTGCTTGGGAGCGATGCCGCCCACCGTAATATCTCCGCGCGTCATGACTGCGGCATAGGCCCACGTCCCGGCCACGATGCGGTCACCGATGACCTCGTGTTCCGTCGGCTGAAGCTTGTCCACACCGCGAATCGTGATGGTGGACGTACCTTCACCAGTGATGTCAGCACCCATTTCCTTAAGCATCAGGCACAGATCGACGATTTCCGGTTCGCGGGCGGCGTTGTGGAGCTGAGTTTCGCCGTCGGCAAGCACGGCAGCGGTAAGAATATTCTCTGTGGCGCCCACAGAGGGGAAATCGAGCTTGATGCTTGCGCCGTGCAGGTGGTCAACCTCCGCTACGACGGCACCGTGCTCAATACGCGTGCTCGCACCCATTTTTTCGAGTCCGGACTGGTGCATGTCCAAGGGGCGGGAGCCAATGGCATCTCCACCCGGCAAAGCCACCTTGGCGTGACCGCACCGCGCCGTCAGCGGACCTAGCACGCACACGGACGCGCGGAACTGCCGCACGGCGTCGAAGTCCGCGTTGGAGTGCAGCTCGGCCGGAGTGGTGATGCGCACTGTGTGGCCATCGATCTCCACTGAGCACCCGAGACCTTCGAGGACCTTGCGCATCAGGGGAACATCAAGAATTTCAGGACAGTTGGTCAGCGTGGTCGTGCCCTCCGCCAACAGTGCCGCAGCCATCAGCTTCAGCACACTGTTTTTGGCACCGTCCACCTTGACGGTGCCCTGCAGGCGCGCCCCACCGGAGACAATAAATTGGTCTTTCACGCCCACCCAACTTACCTACAATCAGGGCAGCGCGCCGATACGACGGGCCGCATTGACCGCTTCATAGCGGGTGTGGGCCCCCAGTTTGCGCATGACAGAACGCAGATAAGACTTCACCGTTTCGGCTCCGATGCCCATTTCCTCTGCCGCCTCAACGTTGGTGTGCCCCAACGCCACGCAAGACAAAACATCGAGCTCGCGCGCAGACAACTTGGTGGTCTGCTTCACGCGCACCGGGGAGACCATCTGGTCGCAGAGGGCTTCCAATTCCTTGCGGAGGTCCTCATCGTTGACGCGGTTAGCCAGCATCCGCAGCTTGGAGTGCGTCGAGCGCACCTGCTCCCATTCGGCGCCGTTCATCACGTGCCCGCGAGCGGCGCCGCCCTTGCCCCCATCGGCGCGGCGCAGTGCGGAATTAACCGCTAAATCCTGCTCGAGGCAGCGGGCGGTCATGGTGACCTCCTCGATGACCTTGTCACCCAAGCGGACCGGCGAATGAACACCAACATAAAGAACGCCGCGGATCTCACGCTGCACAGTCACCGGCACCGCCACGATGGAGTGCAGTCCCTCATCCTGGATGTAACGGTCGTTCTCGTGGCTGATCGTCGTGGCGCGGGTGTAATCGGATACACCTACAGCGCGGCGAGTGCTGACAACGCGCCCGCCGACGCCCACATTCGCGTCAATCACCAAGTTCTGCAAGGCCGGGGTGCGCAGACCTACCCAGTGGGTAATCTGCAAACGATTATCCGGCAGCAAGGTTCCGTACATCGTAACGGGAATTCC
Organism: Corynebacterium sp. HMSC074A09; assembly: GCF_001811545.1. Taxonomy (NCBI): domain Bacteria; kingdom Bacillati; phylum Actinomycetota; class Actinomycetes; order Mycobacteriales; family Corynebacteriaceae; genus Corynebacterium; species Corynebacterium sp. HMSC074A09. The sequence goes on from NZ_KV805147.1 coordinate 2,142, forward strand.
CGTTGCGGTCTTCAGCGACGATAGCGCTGCGCGTACGGCTTCGTCATCATCCTTGAGTCGGTGCGGCTCCATGAGGCTCTCTCTTACTCGGGGGTAACCAGCAGGTGCACCCACATTCCCCGCCTGAAACGGGGGTAGGTGAACACTATTTGCGAAGTATAACCGTCCGACGGGGGTAATTCTAAATCGCACCGCGCCCTACTCCGTCACCCCAAATCCCACATACCATGCCCGAATGCTCTGTTCAGACTTTATATACTACTTTGTCTAGTAGCGGGGTGTAAGGTGTCTGCTGTACATCGGAAGTTATTTACAAGGAGTCCACATCGTGGCTGTATACGACAACATTCTAGAAACCATCGGCGGAACCCCGCTGGTCCGCCTCAACCGTTTGACCGAGGGCCTCGGCGCCGAGGTGCTCGTGAAGGTTGAGTCCTTCAACCCCGCAAATTCCGTCAAGGACCGCATCGCCAAGGCGATTGTCGACACCGCCGTAGAAGCCGGCGAGCTGAAGCCGGGCGGCACCATCGTTGAAGCCACCTCCGGCAACACCGGTATTGGCTTGGCGCTTGTCGGCGCAGCCCAGGGTTACAAGGTCATCCTGACCATGCCGGAGACCATGTCTAACGAGCGCAAGGTGCTGCTGCGCGCTTATGGCGCTGAGATCGTGTTGACCCCGGGCGCTGCCGGAATGAAGGGTGCCGTAGAGAAGGCCAACGAAATTATTGCCGAAACCCCCAACGCGATCCTGGCTTCCCAGTTCGCTAATGAAGCAAACCCGAAGATCCACGAGGCAACCACCGGCCCCGAGATCTGGGAGGACGCCGAGGGCAAGGTTGATGCTTTCGTAGCCGGCGTCGGCACCGGCGGCACCGTCACCGGCGTTGGTCGCTACCTGCGCTCCCAGAACCCGGATACCTACTTGGTAGCTGTAGAGCCCTCCGACTCCCCCGTCCTGTCCGAGGGCAAGGCAGGCCCGCACAAGATCCAGGGCATCGGCGCTAACTTCGTCCCGGAGGTTCTGGACCGCGAGATCCTCAACGAGGTTCTCACCGCCACCACCGAGGAATCTGTCTCCACTGCCCGCAAGCTGGCCACCGAGGAGGGCCTGCTCGTCGGCATTTCCTCCGGTGCCAACGTCTCCGCTGCTCTCAAGCTGGCTGCACGCGAAGAGTTCAAGGGCAAGACCATCGTGGTTGTCGCCCCGGACTTTGGTGAGCGTTATGTCTCCACCATCCTCTTCGAGGACATCCGCGAGGCTTAGAGTTCCCAGCGTGGCTTTCCGCGGGGCGTCGCAAAGCGCACTGCGGTGAGCACCCCGAATAAAAGCGCCCTCTGTGCTAGGGGGCGCTTTTTCTTTCTAGATAGGATGGTTTGCATGCACATCTTGAAGATGATTCGTGAAGACCTCGCCAACGCGCGCGAGCATGATCCGGCCGCGCGCGGCGACGTCGAGAACGCCGTGGTCTACTCCGGCCTCCACGCTATTTGGGCGCACCGCATTGCCCACCGCATGTGGAAGCGTGGCTGGCGCGGGCCGGCACGCATCTTGGCCCAGGTGAACCGCTTCTTCACCGGAATTGAGATCCACCCCGGCGCCACAATTGGTCGGCGCTTCTTCATTGACCACGGAATGGGAATCGTCATTGGTGAGACTGCCGAGATCGGCGATGGCGTTATGCTTTACCACGGTGTCACGCTCGGCGGCCAGGTTCTCACGCAGACAAAGCGCCACCCAACGATCGGGGACAACGTGACCATCGGCGCCGGCGCCAAGGTGCTGGGCCCCATCACTATCGGTGAGGGCTCCGCAGTGGGCGCCAATGCGGTGGTGACGAAGGATGTACCCCCTCATCACACCGCTACGGGTATTCCCGCTAAGAACCGTCCTCGCAAGAAGGATGAGCGCATCAAGCTGGTGGACCCAGACTTCTACATCTAAGGGCGGCCGACTCCGTATTTAGAGGTTGCCCTCACGGTTAGTCAGACGCTGGTATTCAGGGTTCTTCTCAATAAACCGCGCCACGGCGCTGCACGTTGGGATGACTTGGCGGGCTATCGTCGAGTCATCATCCAACGCCGCCTTGATCAGAGGCTTGGACAGGCCTTGGCCTTGAAAAGACTCAAAAATTTCCGTGTGCGTAAATTCGCGCGTGGTGGCGGAGTCACTGTATTCAGCGAAGCCTGCTTCCTCGCCATCGACGGTGATGACGAAGCGGGATCGATCGGTTTGGTGCGCAACTGAAGTAGTCATGGTGCCCCATTAAACCAAAAAGCAGCAGACCACTAGAGCAACTCCGGGGGAACAAGGAAACAAAAGAGCCCCCTCCAGTACTGGAGGGGGCTTTCTTGTGGCCAGAGCCAGGATCGAACTGGCGACCCCACACTTTTCAGGCGTGTGCTCTACCGACTGAGCTATCTGGCCAGAAGCCACAAGGACTTCGGCGACCCTGACGGGACTTGAACCCGCGACCTCCGCCGTGACAGGGCGGCGCGCTAACCAACTGCGCCACAGGGCCATTTTCAATTATCTCTTGTGCGCTGGGCACGAATAAGTACTCTACACAAAGCTTGAGAAACACACCAAATCAGCATGTCATCTACGGTTTTTAGGAGTAAAGAAGTATCGTCCACGTGACTGCCACACAGCACCTAGACCTATCGGTCCCGACCCCGCCTTGAGTGGGCTATGACAAGCAAAACAATTCAAGCCTCGAAGCGTGTTTCTACAAACACCGCTCCGAGGCTTGGTATGGCGACCCTGACGGGACTTGAACCCGCGACCTCCGCCGTGACAGGGCGGCGCGCTAACCAACTGCGCCACAGGGCCATACATATTGACTTATGTACCAACACGTTAGTGTTGGTACCCCCAACGGGATTCGAACCCGTGCCGCCGCCGTGAAAGGGCGGTGTCCTAGGCCGCTAGACGATGGGGGCCCGTTGCCTTGAGGCAACTTTGTAAAAATATACTGGAGACATCCCTACTTAACCAAATCGCCCCGGCAGAAAGGCGGAAAACCATGGCTGACCAGCGCGATACTTGCTCCTGCCACGAGCCCGGCGTTCACGGCTACAACTCCGATAGCGAGCAAAAGGCAAAATACTTAGCGCGTCTCAAGCGCATCGAGGGCCAAACCAGAGGCATCCACCGCATGATTGCGGAAGACCAATATTGCATCGACATCATCACGCAGATCTCCGCGGTCACCTCAGCGCTCGAGAACGTCTCCCTAGCGCTGCTAGAAGACCACATAGAGCACTGCGTGGCAGGAGCCGCCGCCGAGGACGGGCAAGTAGCCACAGAGAAGCTAGAGGAGGCCATGCGGGCCATCCGGAAGCTCGTGAAGAGCTAGAGGAGCAAAGCCTGCTGAGTGGGCCACCCTACAACGCAAAAGAGCCGCCCGAAGGCGGCTCTTTCTGTGGGCCCTGCGGGGCTCGAACCCGCGACCTGCGGATTAAAAGTCCGTAGCTCTACCAACTGAGCTAAAGGCCCAACGCCCATCCATCTTAGTAGGTGACACTAAGGAAAAGGAAATGGCCCTCACCTCCAGCGGTAAGGGCCACGACCGAGCGGCATGAGCGATTAACCGCGCATGTCACCCTTCTCCATGAAGTTCACCTGGAAGTCAAAGGCGGTCTTCAGATCGTGCGGGGTGTGCTGGAACTTATTAGCCTTGGCACGCTCGTAGTATTCCTCAAGCAGCGGGCGGTAGTCCGGGTGCGCCACGGCGATAACCTTCTCCACGCGCTCCTTCGGAGCGAGACCACGCAGGTCCGCCACACCGTACTCGGTGATGATGACCATGGTGTCGTGCTCGGTGTGGTCGGTGTGGGACACGAACGGCACGATGGCGGAGATTGCGCCATCCTTGGCCACCGACGGGGAGACGAAGGTGGAGATGTAAGCATTACGGGTGAAGTCACCGGAGCCACCGGTACCGTTCATGATGCGGGAACCGGAGACGTTGGTGGAGTTGATGTTGCCGTAAATGTCGCCCTCAATCATGCCGTTGGAGGAGATCAAGCCAACGCGGCGAATAACCTCCGGGTGGTTGGACACCTGCTGTGGGCGCAGGATGATGTGCTTGGCGTAGCGCTCAGCCTCAGCGTTCATCTTGTCCGCGTACTCCGGGGACAGAGCGAAGGAGGTAGCGGAGGCGACGGTCATCTTGCCGGCGTCGATCAAATCGAGCATGCCGTCCTGGATAACCTCGGTGTACGCCTGAATGTTTTCAAACTTGGAGTCCAGCAGGCCGGCCATCACAGCGTTCGGGACGTTGCCCACACCGGACTGCATGATGAACTTGTCGTACTCAAGGCGGCCAGCAGCGACCTCGCCCTCGAGGAACTCGATGAAGTTCGCAGCAATCTTCTCGGAGACCTCATCCGGAGCCTTGAACGGTGCGTTGCGGTCCGGAGCGTCGGTCTTGACCACTGCCACGACCTTCTCTTCTGGGATCTCAATGTAGGTGGTGCCAACACGGTCGGCCGGCTTGGTGATCGGAATGGGCTGACGGTTCGGCAGCTTCTCAATCCGGTAGATATCGTGCATGCCCTCAAGGTTGAGGGACTGCCACTCATTCACCTCGATGATGATCTTGTCGGCGGCCTCAATGTATTCGAGGTTGTTGCCCACGGCCGAGGACGGAACGATGTTTCCGTTCTCGTCGATACGCACGGCCTCAATAATGGCTACCTGGAAGTCACCGTAGAAGCCCTCCTCTACCTGCTGACCGGAGTGCGAAAGGTGGATGTCCTGGTACAGCGCGGAGCCGTCGTTGAAGCGTCCACGCAGAACTGGGTCGGAATTGTACGGGGAGCGGAAGCGGATGGCGTTAGCCTCAGCCAGCACGCCGTCGCAGTCCGGGGCAGTCGAAGCGCCGGAGAAGACGTCAATCTTGAACTCTTCACCCGCCTCGTGAGCCGCCTTTGCCTTTTCCGCGATGGCGGTAGGCAGGGCCTTGGGGTAGCCAGCACCAGTGAAGCCGGAGATTCCCACACGGTCACCGTGATTGACGAACTTAGCTGCCTCGTCAGCGCTCATAACGAGCTTCTCAAACGGCGCGTATGCAATTCTCTCAGACATGAGTCCTCCTTTTATGTGCAGAAAAGACCTAGGTTACGGTCCTTTCCTATTAGTTACATGCACCACACTAGCGAATCGGTGGCGAATTTACCGCACTCTGCCCCAAACCGTGTGCACCCCTCACTTTTTTCATCAGAATTTGCCACCCTAGGCTTGTTCCGCGCACAATTGGCGGCGTGACTCTTGCTATCGGAAACATCCAGCTCAACTCCCCCGTTGTCCTCGCCCCTATGGCGGGCGTGACCAACGTGGCCTTTCGCGTGCTGTGCCGCGAGCAAGAGATAGCGAAGACCGGAACCGTCTCCGGCCTCTACGTGTGTGAAATGGTCACCGCACGCGCCCTCGTTGAGCGCAACCCAAAGACCTTGCACATGACCACGTTTGCCCCCGAAGAACAGCCGCGCTCACTGCAGCTGTACACCGTCGATCCGGAGTACACGTACAAGGCGGCCAAGATGATCGTGGACGAGAACCTCGCAGACCACATCGACATGAACTTCGGCTGCCCGGTTCCCAAGGTCACGCGCCGCGGCGGTGGTTCTGCCCTGCCCTATAAGCGCCGTTTGTTTGGCAACATTGTCGCTGCGGCCGTCAAAGCCACGGAGGGCACGGACATTCCAGTCACCGTCAAGATGCGCGTCGGCATCGATGACGAGCACAAAACGCACCTCGACGCCGGCCGGATCGCCGTTGCTGAGGGTGCCGCGGCCGTCGCTCTCCACGGTCGCACGGCGGCCCAACGCTACTCCGGCCACGCCGACTGGGGAGAGATTGCCCGCCTCAAGGAACACCTAGCGGATACTGGCATTCCCGTCTTGGGTAACGGCGATATCTTCAAGGCAACCGATGCGCACGACATGATGGAGCAAACGGGATGCGACGGCGTCGTCGTAGGCCGCGGCTGTTTGGGCCGCCCCTGGCTCTTCGCGGAGCTCTCCGCCCACCTGCGGGGTGAGCCGGTGCCGCCGGAGCCCACTTTGGGGGAAGTCACGCAGATTATGATTCGCCACGCCGAACTGCTGACACAGCACGAAGGCGAGCGCCAGGCCAGCCGCGATATTCGCAAGCATATTGGGTGGTACCTCCGAGGCTTTCCGGTGGGCGGCCAGGTACGCGCGGGGCTTTCTCGCGTCAATTCCTTGGAGGATCTGCGCGAGCTATTGGCGCCGTGGGCGGACTCGCCCGCGCTTGCCGACGACGCCGATGGCGCCCGCGGCCGCCAGGGTTCACCCGCCAAGGTGGTCCTGCCCGAAGGGTGGCTCGATGATCCGGAAGATGCCACGGTTCCGGAAGGCGCGGAGATCATGCACTCCGGAGGCTAGGAGCAGAACCTGCCTTGATCGTGTTGCCCGACAGGCACTAGACCAATAGTTGGGCTAAAGTACGTGGCATGCGCGCAGCTTACCGTGAACAGTTGGATAACTTTGCCCATGATCTGATCATCATGAGCACGACCGTCCATAGGTTGATGACTCTTGCCTCCCAGGCATTAATCGAGGCTTCCCTGCAACCAGCTGAGGAGGCCGTGTCGCTGCGCGATGAACTGGATGAGGTCCGCACGCGCTGTGAAGACCGTGCGGTGTCCCTTCTGGCCTTGGAGAACCCTATGGCCAAGGACCTACGCCAAGTGATCTCCTCCATCTATATTGTGGAAGATTTCTACCGCATGGGCCGCCTATCCCAGCACATTGCAACGAGCGCGCGTCGCCGCCACCCAGAGCCGGTTGTACCGGCAGAAATCATGGGCTATTTCGAGGAGTACACCCGCCTCGTCCTCGACATGTCTGCAGGGCTCAAAGACATCCTCATCACCCGCGATCCGGAGCTCGCGCTGCGCCTGACCGAAGATGACGATGCCGTGGATGACATCAACCATCACCTGCTGCGCATGCTGACCCAGCGGGAGTGGAAGGGAACGGTGCGCCAAGCCGTGGAGACTTCGCAGCTGTCACGCTACTACGAGCGATTCGCAGATCATTGTGCCGCCGCTGCCGGGCGCATCATCTACCTGGCCACGGGCTTGGACCCGGATCGCTATATGCGCAAGCGCGACCAGGAGCAGCGCGACGCCGAGATGGAAGCCCGCATGGCGGAGCTCGAGCGCCAATTCCGCAACTAGGCAGGCGTGTGGGCGTGGGTGATCCACCCGGCTCGATCCGAAGCACAAGAAAGCCGGCGCCTCTCCTAGACCTTAAACAGGTGAGAGAGGGCGCCGGCTTTGGGCACTAGTGGCATTTAGCCGAAGCGGCCAGAGATGTAATCCTCGGTGTCCTTCTTGGACGGGTTTTCGAAGATCTTGGTGGTGTCATCGAACTCGACGAGGTGGCCCGGCTTGCCGGTGGCCTCTAGAGAGAAGAAACCAGTCTTATCGGACACGCGGGCTGCCTGCTGCATGTTGTGGGTCACGATAACGATGGTGAAGTTTTCCTTCAGCTCGTGGATGAGGTCCTCAACAGCCAGGGTGGAAATCGGGTCCAGCGCCGAGCACGGCTCATCCATGAGGAGAACCTCCGGCTCCACGGCAATCGCACGGGCGATGCACAGGCGCTGCTGCTGACCACCCGACAAGCCGCCGCCCGGCTTATCCAGACGGTCCTTCACCTCGTCCCAGAGGTTAGCGCCGCGCAGGGACTTCTCGGCGACTTCCTTGAGCTTCTTCTTGTTCTTCTCACCGGACAGCTTCAGGCCGGCGACAACGTTGTCCTCGATGGACATGGTCGGGAACGGGTTGGCCTTCTGGAATACCATGCCGATGGTGTTGCGGACAGACACCGGGTCAACCTTGGAGCCGTAGATGTTCTGTCCATCCAAGAGGATCTCACCCTTGACGTAGGCGCCGGGGATGACCTCGTGCATACGGTTGAGGGTGCGCAGAACGGTGGACTTACCGCAGCCGGAGGGGCCGATGAAGGCGGTGACGGCCTTCGCCGGAATTTGCATGTTGACATTCTGTACGGCGTGGAAGTCACCGTAGTAGATGTTCACGTCGTTGAGCTCAAGCTTGGACATGAGTAGTGCTCCTATTGGGGGTAGGTGGAAAGTGAATACGGTTACTTCTTGACGGAGAACTTCGCCGAAACGATGCGCGCGCCGATATTGAGAATCGCGATGAGGACAACCAACGTGAGGGCGGCGCCCCACAGCTTGTCCAAGACAGCCGGATCAGCACCGGACTTGTACATATCCAGCATCATCAGTGGCAGCGAGGACTGCGCGCCCTTGAGGGCATCCCAGTTGATGGAGGACGTAGAGCCCACCAACACCAGCACCGGCGCGGACTCACCCATGATGCGGGCCACGGCGAGCATGATGCCGGTGACGATGCCGGAGAGAGCGGTCGGCAGAACGATGCGGGCGATGGTCTTCCACTTCGGTACACCGAGGGCATAGGAAGCCTCACGCAGGTCCATGGGGACCACACGGAGCATCTCCTCCGTATTGCGGACCACAATCGGAATCATCAGGAGTACCAAGGACAGCGCCACAGCCATACCGGAGCGCTTGAAGCCGAACAGCGTAATCCACATGGCGAAGATGAACAGTGCGGCCACGATGGAGGGCACACCGGACAGAATGTCCACCATGAAGGTGGTGAGGCGGCTCAGGGGGCCACCGCGGGAGTACTCCACAAGGTAAATCGCGGTAAAGATACCAATCGGAACCGAAATAACGGTCGCGATGATGGTCTGAACGAACGTACCGATGATGGCGTGCAGTGCACCACCGCCGGCTTCAGTATCCAGGATGCCGCGCTGGGATTCGGTCCACCACTCGGGGCTCAGGACAGCACCGGAACCGCGAACGATGAGCTCGAAGAGGACCCACAGCAGCGGGATCATGGCGATGATCATCGTCGCCCACACGAGAACGGTGGCGATGTTGTTGGTGGTCTTGCGGCTCGAGGAAATATCCAGGAAGGTCGGGCCGGAAGAAGCCGGGACAGAGTTAGAGGTTGTAGTCGTAGTCATCTCTGTTCCCTCCTTACTTGCTCTTCACGATGGAACGGGCAATTGCGTTGACCACGAAGGTCAGAAGGAACAGCATGAGGCCTGCAGCGATGTAGGCGCCGGCACGCATCTCATTACCGAACTCTGCGGCCGCCAAGGCAATGGCGGTGGCGAAGGTGGTACCGCCATCGAACAGCGAGAAGCGGAAGTCGACCAACGGGGAGACAACCATGTACAGCGCCATGGTCTCACCCAGCGCGCGACCCAGGCCCAGCATCGAGCCGGCAATATAGCCGGACATACCGAAGGGAAGGACCGTCATACGAATAACTTCCCAGCGGGTGGCGCCGAGTGCCAAGGCAGACTCGATCTGGCCCGGAGGGGTCTGCACGAAGACCTCGCGGGCGGTGGCGGCGATGATCGGCAGGATCATCACTGCCAGAACGATGCCACCGGTGAGGACGTTGCGGCCCGTCGCAAAGTGCGGGGAGTTGTCGTAGACCTTGAACAGGAAGAAGCCACCTGCCCAGGAGTGCAGCCACGTGTAGAAGCCGGACAATGCGGGGCCGAGAACCTGCCAGCCCCACAGGCCGTACACGATGGACGGCACGGCAGCGAGCATGTCAACGAGGAAGGCCAGCGGCTTCACTAGCTTGGCCGGCGCGTAGTTGGACAAGAAGATAGCAATACCGAGTGCCACCGGCATCGCGATGATGAGTGCCACGATGGAAATCAGCACGGTGTGGCCGAACATGGTCGGAATACCGAACTTCATTGCGTCGGTATCGGTGGTTTCCCAACGCTCACCGTAGGTGAAGAAACCTACGATGCCGCCCTCGTTGACGGCAAGGGAAGGGACCGCTTGCCACACAAGGAAGACTGCGATGGCAGCGATCATCACCGTGATTAGCGTGGCGGACGCAGTGGACAGGAATTCAAAGACACGATCGCCCGGGCGCTTGACACCCGTTTTAACGGCCGGAGTAGGGGCAGCATCAGCGGTGGATGCATGCGCGCTGGGACGGATCGCCGAAACGGCATCCTCCCTCGTGGATGACGCTGTGGTGAGATTATTGTCTGCCATGAGACTAGGGAATCCTTTTCAACGGGATCAATGAAAAATGCGGGACACGCTACCGCCCCCAAAGCGCTCGTTAACGGCGGATTGGGGGCGGAAGTGTGTATGTAAACGGCAACTACGGAACTAAGGCCCGCAGTCAGCGGCGCTTACTGGATAGCGTCGACAGCTGCCTTCAGGCGCTCGAGGTGGTCACCAGCAACCGGGATGAAGCCGGCGTTCTCCAGCTCGTCGTTCTGGTTATCCAGGACGGTGTTGAAGAAAGCCTTCACCAGAGCGGAGGTCTCCTCATCGTAGCCAGCGGAGCAGACGATGTTGTAGGTGGTCAGGATGAGCGGGTATGCACCCTCGTCGTTGGAAGCGAAGAGCTTGTCGGAGTCAACGACCATGTCGTGCTCGGAGGCGGTCTCCTTGAAAGCAAGGTGGTCCAGAGCAACGCCGACGGACTCAGCGTTGAGCTCAACCGGGCCGTTGCCGAAGTCAATCTTGGCAATCTTGACGCCATCGGCTTCCTTCTGGTGAGCGTAGCCAGCCTCAACGTAGGTGATAGCACCCTCGATGGAAGCGACCTGGTCAGCCACACCGGAGGAACCGTTAGCGCCCTCACCAACAGCATCTGGGAACTGCTTGCCCTCGCTGTCCCAGTTGCCAGTAGCGGCGGTCAGGAACTTCTGGAAGTTGTCGGAGGTACCGGACTCATCAGAGCGGAAGATAACGGTGATGTTCTTGTCCGGCAGGTCGGTGCCCTCGTTCTCAGCCTTGATGGCGTCATCATTCCACTTGGTGATCTCGCCCTTGAAAATCTTAGCCAGGGTGTCGGTGGAGAGGTTGACCTCGGTGTCACCCAGGTTGTAGGCGATAGCAACCGGGCCGATGGTGGTCGGCAGGTGCCATGCATCGTTGCCATCGCAACGCTCCTTAGCAGCCTCAACCTCACCCTTGTCCTCCTTCAGGGCGGAGTCGGAACCAGCGAAGTCAACGGTGCCACCGTTGAAAGCCTTCACACCAGCGCCGGAACCGGAGGAGGTGTAGGAGAAGTTAGCATCCGGATGCTCGTTCAGGAAGGCCTTCTCGAAGACAGACATTGCGGACTTCTGGGAGGAAGCGCCCTCACCAGAGAGGTCACCGGAGACCTCTACGGAGTCGGAGCCGCCATCGGCGGAATCAGACTCGTTGGACTCGGAGCAGGCAACGAGAGCGGTGGAGGTGGCGGCGACGATGCCGAAGATAGCGGCAGTGCGCTTGAAGTTGCGAATCACGGGGAACCTTTCCGGTACGGATACAAGAGAATGATTTTTCGAGGAAATCGCCCCCAACCCTCTCCAAAGGCAAGCGCGATTAACTCACGGGAAGTAAAGCTATATGCGGAGGGTTAACCCCACAGGGATCAAGAGGTGAACAATCGGTTAACTTGTACCAAAAGGCGGTGAGACTAGTCACTTTTCGCCCAGACGCAGTGCTCCTCCGCAGTACCAAAGCCGAGCTTCTCATAGGCCTTTACTGCCGGCTCATTGTCCGCCTCGACGTACAAGATGACCTTGTCCGCTCCTTTAGCGACCATGCGCTGCAAGCCAGCGGTGAGCAACGGGCCGCCGAGCCCGCGCCCGCGATAGTCCTCGCTCAGCCCCACAACATAGACCTCACCGAAGGCTGGGATGTCCTCCTCATGCCATTTCAGCCAGTGAAAGCCGGCCATGGTTGGGGCACTGTGCTCACCACCGTGCGAATCCCACAGGAAGAGCACGTCGGCCGGATCGAACCATTCGGCTTCCATCCCGCGGTGTAAACGCTCCAGGTCCCACCCACCTTGCTCTGGGTGCCAGGAAAAAGCCTCGTTGTTGGCTCGTAACCACTCCGCCTCGACGTACTCGCGCCCGAAACGCTCGACCGACTCCGTGTACGTGCAGATCTCTAGGCCTTCGACCTTTGCGGACGCTTCCTCCGCCGCGCGTAGGTCCCGTCCCTCAATCGCCATGACGAGCAGGCGCCTGACGACGTCCATCCCATTGCGCTTCGCCAGCGCCTGGGCGGCCGGGAGGTTGCCATGAGCCCAGATCTGGGGGGAGGTTGGGAGGGCGTCGACAAGCGCCTGCCCCACCCCGCGCCCGCGGTGTTCGACGTCGACGACGAGCTCTACCGTCTGCCCTTCGACGGCAGCCACACCTGTTATCTCACCGTCTTCAAGTGCGAGCAGGTGGCGGTGCCCAAGGCGACCATCTCGCAGGCCGACCACAAACTGCTCGGAGAACGGCGCATAACCATCGTGCGTTTCGGCGCGTGTGGCCAGCTCCTCCACGCGCTGTGCCAAATCCGGATTCTGCGGCAGGGTAAGGGTCCCAATATTCATGTTTCCCAGCTTACGTGCGGTAGTAATAGAAGGGTGACCGTCATCTACCTCAGCCGCCCCGTCGTCCGACTCGCCGCCGTCGCGGGAGTGGTTCTGACCGCATGGCTGGCGGATTCCGCGGTGGCGATGCATGCCGAGCACACCGTGGCACAGAAGGCGAAAGCCAGTTCCCAGCTGGAAAATAGCCCCAATGTGTATATCGGCGGCGTTCCTTTTACCCTCGGCGCTCTGACCAAAGAGGTTCCTTACCTCGAGGTCAACTCCTCCGACGTGGAGGTGCCCAAGCTCGGGATGGTCAACGCCTCCACGACGCTGCGCGATATCACCATTCGTCCCGAACAGCTCTTCAGCGGGGACCTAGAAGGTGCACCGGTCTCCACTTACACGCGCAGCATTAGCATCGACGGAGTAGCCCTCGGCCGCCTGCTGGGCATTACGGACCTATCCATCGCCAACCCAGATGACATGTCCCCCACCGGCGGCCCGTCTGCCGAAGCGGAGCTCACCGGCACGCTGCCGGGAGACACCACCAAGTCCACGGCGACGGTAACGTTGCGCCTCGTTGGGCCGGAATTTCGCATGAGCGTCTACGGGACCGATGATGAGCGCCTCAAGAAAGCATTCGGGTTGGTCTTGGATACCCGTCAACTACCGTTGCCTGCCCAGGCCACCTCCGTGAAGCTGCACGGCGGTTCCATTACGTTCGAGGTGCAGCGCCGCAACATCACTTTGAAGACGGCGCAGCTCTCCCCTCTCGAAATCGATGGATCGGAGGAAAAGGCCGTCGAGGATGCAGCGCAAAAGGCACAGGACACCGCCAACGAAGTAGGCAGCGCACCGACGACGCCGCCGAGTTGGCGCCAAAACTAGTTGATGCGAACGAGGTCGCGCAGGATCCTGCGGACGTTGCGGTGTATGGGCGGGGCCGGATCGGTAGGAGCGAAGACTTCCAACGCGTCCGCCTCCGATTCCAGATGCACCTCCGTGAAGGTTCCCTCCGACTCTCCGTCTGCCTGGAAGCGGTGCGGCTTCGGGCACACCAAATCCACCTCGACGGCATCCTCAAAGTGCAGCGTTCGGGCATCCGTGACCTTATTCAGCCAGTGGCGGTGATCCACGCCAAAGAGGTGGAGCACGCCCACAAGACCATCAATGCCACCGAGGTCTGACACCCCGAAGAGGCCAAGGCCTTGGTCGAAAGAGTTGCGCGGATTCGTCACCACCGGCAGCGGTCCGAGGAAGGTCCACGGGTTGGTATTCGAGGTGAACATGACGGGCACGTCATCAGCCGAGAAGGTGTCTCCCGAGCCGGAGCGCGCACGCACGCTAATGCGCGGTGGGCGAATGCGGGCGCGCTGATAGGCCTGAAAGGCCACGGCCAAATAGCGCAACGGGGTAGCTGCAAAGCCCATTTCCCGAGCACGGTCCACGCGAGCGAGCACGTCGGCATCCAATCCGAAACCAGCGTTGACCGCGAACCACCGGTCATTCCACACCCCCAAGGACACGGTGCGGCGCGTATTGCGTTCCAGCATCCGAGCCAGCACGTGTGCTGCCTCGACTGGAGTATTGGGGAAGCCGAGGGCGCGGACGAAGACGTTGGCGGAGCCCGTGGGAATCACCGCGAGAGCCGGAATGTCCTGGGGGCTGGGACGTTCCGCGGAATCTGCGGGGCCCGACAGCCCGTTCACAATTTCGTTCACCGTGCCATCTCCCCCGAAAACCAAGATGACATCGAAGTCTTCCCTGGTCATGCCCCGCACTATATCCTCCGCGTGCCCCGGATAATGCGTAAAGCGAGCAAGCAGCTGCAGCCCCTCCACGTCCCGAATGACGGGCAGAACCTCACGGAAAAGGGCCGAATTCTGGCTCGTGGAGTTCGGGTTTGAGATCAGCAATGCGCGCATGACCCCCTAGACTACTGGAGCCTAGTGGTTTCCGCGGCGCCCCCACGACTACGCTGGGGCAGCATGAGCGAACAGACGAATAATGAGAATCACCCGGAAAACACCCAGCCGGAGAACGGCAAGATTGATGGCAACGCAGCCGTCAACCAAGCCGCGGAAGCATGGAAGGATGCTGCCTCCCGCAACATCCCCACCGTTGATGTAGCAGAGAATCCTTTGCCCGATGAGACGGCAAACCTGCGTCAGGGTCCGTCGCTGCACGATGGACTCTTGGGGCTTCTCCCCCTCGTCGGCGTGTGGCAGGGCGAAGGCCAGGCCCACAGCGCCGACGGCGAGCAGTACGCCTTTGGCCAGCAGCTCATCATCGCCCACGACGGTGAGAACTACCTGACCTACACCTCCCGCACCTGGAAGATCGATTCCGAGGGCAACCCGGCGGGCCCGGACGTGCGCGAATCCGGATTCTGGCGCATCTCTCTCAAGGACGAGATTGAGATGACCTACACCTCCTCCAATGGTGTCAACGAGATCTTCTACGGCTCCCTGTTCAACGAGCGCGCTTGGCAGCTGGAGTCCGCCTCCACCATGGTGACGGAGACAGGCCCCGCCAACCTCGGCCCCGGCAAGCGCATGTACGGCCTGATGCCGAACAACAACTTGGGCTGGGTCGATGAGCGGCTTGTCGACGGCGAGATGCGCCCCTTCATGTCCGCCGAGCTCACCCGTGTGGCAGGCTAGCTAGCAGGCGAGCTAGCCGCATAAGGGAATCTAGCGGGCCAGGGCGACGTCGATCAGCGCGCGTATTTCTTCTGCGTTCGCCGGCGCCTTGAGCTTCGTGTCATCGAGGCGCGTCACCCGCACCGCTGTGCGCACCGAGGAGACCAGCCACACCGAGTCAGCCTCCTCGAGGTAGCTCAGGTTGAGCTCCTTCGCCTTGCAGCGATATCCCTGTTCTGAGGCGTATTCAAACAGCGCGGCCTGCGTGGTTCCGGGGAGTATCCCCTTACCCGCGGGGGTGCGCAGCTTGGTTCCCTTAACCGCCACCACGGTTGAGGTAGCCCCCTCCAAGACCTGCCCCGTGTCGGGGTCGGTAAAGATCACATCATCAAATCCGCGCTCGCGGGCCAGCCGCAGTGTGGCCATGGTTGCCGCATAGTTCAACGTCTTGGCCGGCAGCTCCTCCGCCACCTGCCACAATCGCGGCGTACTCATGACCTTGACGCCCTTCGCACGCTGCGCCACCACATCCTCCGGGATTTCCTGAACCGCGACCCAGGCCGTGGGCACCCCGGTGGAGGCCCGGCCGCGGGTATAGGTCCACGTGCACTTGGCTTCGAGCGGCGATTCACCCGTGTCCCCCGCGCCGGCGGGGCCATAAAAATCGGCGATAGCCAGCGCGGTGGCTTCCTCCCACTTGTGCATCGGCGGCTCCGGCAAATTCAGAGCCTGGGCGGAGTGTCGGAAGCGCTCCGCGTGGCGGTGAAGGTTCGCCGCCTTGCCATCACGCACTAGAAGGGATTCAAAAATCCCGTCTCCGCGCGTGACCGCGGCATCATCCCAGTAGACCAACGGTAGGTTCGGCATGTGGCGCCGCACCGATCCCCCAAACGGCTCCACGACGTAGATGACCGGCTCTTTTCTGCGCTGAAGGCTCATAGCCCCGATTATGCCCTACCATCGGAGGGCGTGAGTTACTCTTCGCCACTTCTTTCCCGGCCCGGAGCCGCTGAGTTCCAGGGCACCACGCTCGTCGATGTCTCCGGGGTCCCCTGGCACTACGGCAACCCCCTCGTCGAGCAGCGCGCGGTGGAAACAGGTTCAGCCGTCATCGACCGCTCCCATCGCCGCGTCATCGCGGTTTCTGGGCCCGATGCCCGAGCCTTCCTGAATAACCTCCTGAGTCAAAAGCTCGATGACGTGGACGCCGGCTTTTCCGCAGGTGCCCTTGACCTCAATATTCAGGGCCACGTCCTGCACCACATGGATCTATCTTTCGACGGGAAAACCTTCTACCTCGATGTGCCGGCGGCGCAGTTCGAGTCTTTGCGAGATTTCCTCACCGCCATGGTGTTCTGGTCCCAGGTCACCGTAGAGGAAGTAGACGTGGCGGTCATCAGCGTCCTCGGTCAAGCGCTGGACAAACCTTCTACGGCCCTGGTGGAGAGGCCCGTGCACTGGCCGGGCTACCCGCGCCAGGACTTCCTCGTGCCGCGGGACAAACTAGACGCAGCGGTGCAAGAGTTGGAGGCCCAGGGCGGAAGCTTAGCGGGGCTCATGGCTTTTACCGCCGAGCGCGTGCGGGCACGCGAGCCCGAACTAGCCGCAGATCTCGATGCAAAGACTATCGCCCACGAGGTTCCGCATTGGATCCGGCGCAGCGAGGAGCAGCCCGCGTTCGTTCACTTGGACAAGGGCTGCTACCGCGGGCAGGAGACCGTCGCGCGCGTAGAAAACCTTGGGCGCTCTCCCCGTTTATTGGTGCTGCTCTACCTCGACGGCTCCGCCCCGGAGCAACCGAAGAGCGGAGCGGACATCACGTCGGGCGGGCGTCGCGTGGGCAGGCTCGGCACCGTGGTGGAGGACTGTGAGTATGGCCCCATCGCGCTTGGTCTAGTAAAGCGCAGCGCCCTCGACCATGGAGAGCTGGCCATTGGTCCGGTAGCAGCATCGATCGAGCCGGATTCCATCCCTGCCGATGAAGGCCCGAAGGCCGGCCGTGCCGCTGTGGATCGCCTGCGCGGAAAATAGTGGCACATTACACAATGGACTATTTGCCGCAGGGTGGAGCACTTTTCAGCACACCGCTAGGGGGTAGTTCGGAATTTTTTCGTCACACAGGCTATGGTGTCTTACAGGAACATACACATATCTGACTAAGACGATGGGGCGGCCAAGAATCCCTGGACCGCCCTACACACCTCAAGGGGGTCATGCACATGGGACGCGGACGCGCCAAGGCAAAGCAGACCAAAGTTGCACGCCAGCTGAAGTACAATTCGCCCGAGATGGATCTGGATTCGCTCCAGCGTGAACTCGCCTCACAGAACTCCAAGCGCTCCAGCGATGAGGACGAGGATCAATACTCGGAGTACGCGGATTACGAGGACTATGCGGATCGCTGGGACTCGGACGAGTGGGATGAGGATGATTCCGAGGAGCGCTAAGCGCGCGAATCACTTCCCCATTCTGTACATGCACAGCACGTAAGCGAAGGGCCGGAGATGCCTCCCCTCTTAGTGAGGGGCGCCTCCGGCCCTGTTCCTTTTCTTCAGAACCTAGAACCCTGGGTGCTCGCCGGTCATGAGGACGCGCGGCTCGCCTTCTTCGGCGACACGGACGGTGCCCAGCTCCCATGCCTCAACGTGGCGGGCGGTCATCATGGCCAACGCGCGCTCGCGATCCTCCGGCGCAACGACGGCGATCATGCCAACGCCCATGTTGAACGTCTTCTCCATTTCCTCGAGGGCAACCTTGCCCACGGAGGAGATGGTCTTGAAGATCTGGCCCGGAGTCCACGTCGAGCGATTAACCTCAGCGGTCAGGCCCTCTGGGATCACGCGCTCGAGGTTGCCCGCGAGGCCACCGCCGGTGACGTGGCAGAAGGTCGACACCGCGCACTCAGATACCAGCGCCAGGCAGTCCTTGGCGTAGATGCGGGTAGGCTCCAAAAGCTCCTCACCGAGGGTGCGGCCCAAGTCTTCCATGTAGCCATCGAGCGGCAGACCGGCCTGCTCCAGCAGCACGTAGCGCGCCAAGGAGTAGCCGTTGGAGTGCAGGCCAGAGGACTTCATAGCGATAAGGACGTCGCCGTCACGTACCTTGTCGGGGCCGAGGAGCTCATCGGCCTCCACCACACCGACGGCGGTGGCGGAAACATCGTACTCATCTTTGCCCATGACGCCTGGGTGCTCAGCGGTCTCGCCGCCCAGCAGCGCTGCACCTGCCTGCACGCAGCCCTCAGCAATGCCCTTGACAATGTCCGCGACCTTTTCCGGAACAACCTCGCCCACGGCGATGTAGTCCTGGAGGAAGAGCGGCTCGGCGCCGCACACGACGAGGTCATCAACACACATGGCAACCAGGTCAATGCCGATGGTGTCGTGCTTATCCATGGCTTGAGCCACGGCCAGCTTGGTGCCCACGCCGTCTGACCCGGCCGCGAGGACCGGCTCCTTGTACTCGCCCAGCTTAAACAGGCCGGCGAAACCGCCCAGCCCGCCCATGACCTCCGGGCGGGAGGCACGCTTGGCGTGCGGGGTGATTAGCTCAACTGCGCGGTCGCCTTCCTCAATGTTGACGCCGGCGGCAGCATACGTGTTCTCGCTCATGAGTGACTTAGTCCTTAATCGTTAGTTGTCGTCGAGCCCTGCAGGGTACGCACGGCCTCAGCATTGGGGTTTCCGGCGGGCAGTCCAAGCGGGTACTCGCCATCGAAGCAGGCACAGCACAATTCGCTGCGGGGCTGCTCGGTGGCCGCCACCATCTCATCGGTGGAGACGAAGCCCAGCGAATCTGCACCGATTGCCGTGCAGATGGTCTGCGCCACTTCCTCCGGGTCATCGGAGGGGTTGGCATTAGCAATCAGTTCACCCGGGGAGGCGAAGTCGATGCCGTAGAAGCACGGCCACTTTACCGGCGGGGAGGCGATGCGCACGTGGACCTCGGCAGCGCCGGCTTCCCGCAACATCCGGATCAGGGCGCGCTGCGTGTTGCCGCGGACGATCGAATCATCCACCACCACGATGGACTTGCCGTCAATGACCTCCCGCAACGGGTTGAGCTTGAGGCGGATGCCCATCTGGCGTTGAGACTGCGTGGGCTGGATAAAGGTGCGGCCCACGTAGGAATTCTTGACCAAGCCATGTGCAAAGGTCAGCCCAGATTCGCGGGCATAGCCCACGGCGGCCGGGTTGCCGGACTCGGGAACGGGGATCACCATGTCCGCGTCGGGCGCTGGGTACTGGCGCGCTAGGCGACGCCCAATTTCCACACGCGTGGCATTGACGGAGCGGCCTTTGATGTTTGTATCCGGCCGCGCCAGGTAGACGTATTCGAAGACGCAGCCGTGGCGCTTGGTCTCCGCGAAGCGCTCGGAGCGAATACCGGTCTCATCAATAGCGACGAGCTCGCCGGGTTCGATCTCCCGGATGAACTGCGCACCCACGATATCGAGGGCGCAGGTCTCGCTCGCCACCACCCAGCCGGTGCTAAGGCGGCCGAGGGCGAGCGGACGCACGCCGTGCGGATCGCGGGCGGCATACAGCGTGTGACCGTCGGTAAAGGTCAGGCAGTATGCCCCCTTGACCCTGGGCAACAGCTGAAGTGCCGAGTCGAAGACTGAATTATTTTCGCTGACGCCATCCGCCAACAAGATGGACAGGCACATGGAGTCCGAGACGGATTCTTCGTGCGGCTTGATGAGCCCGCGTTCCACGGCCTCGGCGCGCAGCTCCACGTAATTCACCAAGTTTCCATTGTGGCCGAGTGCAATGTCGACGCCGCTGGGCGACGTCCCAAACATCGGCTGCACATTCGACCATTCCTTGCCGCCCGCAGTGGAGTACCGCGTGTGGCCAACAGCCACGTTTCCGTGCAGAGAGGTCAGGATGGATTCATCGAAGACATTGGACACTAGGCCCATGTCTTTGAAGACCACGATGCGGTCATCATCCCCCACCGCGATGCCCGCGGCCTCCTGGCCGCGGTGTTGGAGGGCAAAGAGGCCGAAGTAGGTTAGCTTGGAAACCTCTTCGCCTGGTGCCCAGACACCGAAAACTCCGCATTCTTCGCGGGGCTCGGGATCCAGGCTGGGATCCGTCGACAGGGGCTTAGTTATGCTCTGGACGTGTTCAGCTACCACGGCGCTAATCCTAGCCGTTCCGGCCAGTGAAAACTAACGGAATCACGGGCAAGTAGGCAGCAATCTCGTGGGCACGGGAGCCGGAGGCGTCCACACGGCCGTCGCCAAGCGCCTGCTCCCACCCCATGGCACCCGTAGCCAGCTGCAGCCACGTCAGGGGATCCATCTCCACCACGTTCGGAGGGGTGCCCCGGGTATGGCGAGGCCCGGCGATACACTGCACTGCCACGAATGGGGGGACCCGCAGCTCCACGGAGTGGCCCGGCGCGTCTGCCTCCACCAGGCGGGCCGTGGTGCGTGTAGCGGCCGCAAGCGCAGCGCGACCTGGTTTTTCCGCCCCTTGAGGATCGTGGATCCACTCCGCCACTGCTTCGACGGCGGCGCGGGCCGTGGCGGCATCAACGGCCTTCTTCATCTGGTCACCACGCTCCCTGATACTTTGTTATCCATGTCACCAACCATGCCATCAAGCTCGTCGGAAGAAAAGAAGTCCGTTCCCCACGAGAAGTCCCCTTCCCTCACCCTGCGGTTTATGGCCGCCCCCACCGATCTCACCATCGCCGGCGCCCAGGGCATCGGCGGCGGCCGCGTCCTGGAATGGATCGATAAGGCCGCCTATGCGTGCGCGGTTCAATGGTCCGGTACCTACTGCGTGACTGCCTACGTGGGCCATATTCACTTCACGCGCCCCATCCCCTCAGGCCACCTCGTGGAGGTGCGCTCGCGCATCGCGATGACGGGGCGCTCCTCCATGCACATCGTCAACGAGGTGCTTTCCGCCGACCCGCGCGATGGCATTTTTACTCGCGCGTGCGACTGCCTCGTCATCTTCGTGGCCAAGGACACGGAAACAGGTAAGTCGGTCGCCGTGCCGCCGCTGGTTCCGGACACCGTAGAGCACCAGCGTGTGTGGGAAGCCGCGGAATCCCGCATCGAGCTGCGCCAAGCCATCGAAGCGGAGATGGAAAAGCAGACTTATGATGGCCCTTCCGATGCCCCTCGAATGGTCACCCGCTTCTTGGCTAAGCCCACTGACGTCAACTGGGGCGGCAATGTCCACGGTGGTACGGCCATGGAATGGATTGATGAGGCCGGCGCTGCCTGCACCATGGAGTGGTCAGGAGAGCACACAGTGGCGGTCTATGCCGGCGGCATTCGCTTCTACCGGCCTATCCATATCGGAGACCTCATCGAGGTCGATGCCCGCATGATGCGCACGGATACCCGCTCGATGCAAATGTCGATCCACGTCCGCGCGGGTAACCCGCGCGGTGGCCGCGAGAAACTAGAAACCGCCATCCACGCCACTGTGGCCTACATGGGCATGGACGCTGACTGGCAGCCGCTCGCCGCCCGCCAGTTTGTCCCCCGCACCGAAGAAGACAAGCGCCTGTGGGAGCACGCCGGTATTCTCCGCGGCCTGCGCGGCAAGTACTCCCCGAAGCCTCTGGTGGTGGCGCCACAGCACCAGCACGTGGACTAACCTAGGCCAGCCCTCCACCCCATCACTAGGGCGGGGCCGCAGCTAGTTCAGCGGCTCAACCCGACACGCCACGTGGAGGGTGCTCGGATCCTTGGCTTTGCGCAACGTGACGGTGCGCGCTCCGATCTCAGTGTTTGTGGCGACACTCGGAGCCACAAACACGCCCGTCGTCGCTGGAAGAATAACCGGCTTGTAGAAGTCCGCGCTGATGCGTACAGCACTTGAAAGGGTGCCGTCGAGCACCGACAACATCCGGGCGTGCGTATACATGCCGTGCGCGATGGGCGCGGGAAAACCGAAGAGCTTGGCGCCCACGGTGGAGACGTGGATGGGGTTCTTATCGCCGGATGCCGCGGCATAAACGCGGGTGCTCTCGGGGCTAAAGCGCAGCGTTGCCGTGGGCGTTCCCGCCTCATCATCAGGGAAGTCGAGGAAGCGCTCGGCTTCAGGGCGCGTTCGCACCTGCCGCGGGGTGTCCTTGGTGAATTTCGCGCCCTGGCCTAGGAAAACCGAAGTCTGGCGCCAGATCTCCTCACCACCCACGCTGTACGTGGTCACCATATCGATGACCAGCCCCTTGCGGTGCGGGCGGAGGTTTTCCGCGTGCACGGAGATGTCGCAGCTTTCGTCGACGCGTAGCGGGCGGGTCTGCTCGATGCGGTTCGACAGGTGCACCACGCCGACTGCGGGAAAAGGAAAGTCCTGTGCCGCCATCACCTTGATTGCGAGTGGGAAGGCCAGCGCATACAGGTAGGTGGCGGGCAACTCATTGCCCAGGCGCAGGCCCGTGGCTTGGCAGTAGCGAGCCAGGTGCGCGGTATCGACGCGCACTCCCTCGACGCGGTAGGCGGTCTGCGGGTCGTCGACCTTGCGCTTGCCGGCCCCCAGCCCGGGGATGGGCACCGCGCCTACCATGAGTGAGCGGTAAAGGGCGGGAAGGTCAGGAATCTCGTTGAGTGTGGTGACGTTCATTTATGCTCCCATGAGGTTCTGGCCGCACACGCGGACCGTGTTGCCGCTCACCGCGGCGGAGGCCGAGGCAGCGAAGAAGGCGACGGTCTCCGCGACGTCGACAGGCAAACCACCTTGCTGCAGTGAGTTCAGGCGCCGGCCGATTTCGCGCGGCCCAGTGGGCATCGCCGCAGTCATGGCGGTTTCGATGAATCCGGGGGCAACAGCGTTGATGGTGGAGCCATTCTCCGCCAAGACGGAGCGCAAGGAATCAACGAGCCCGATGATGCCTGCCTTCGTCGTGGCGTAGTTGGTCTGGCCGCGGTTGCCGGAAATGCCGGCCATGGAGGACACACCAACCACGGCCGCCCCCGGCGCGAGGGCTCCGGATTCGAGGAGGTTTTCGGTAATGCGTACCGGTGCCAGCAGGTTAACAGCAAGGACAGCGTCCCACTGCCCCTCGTTCATGTTGGCCAGCAGCTTGTCGCGGGTGATTCCAGCGTTGTGGACGATGACGTCAATAGCTCGACCATGACGCTCCTGGGCGTGCTGGGCAATCTTGTCCGCGGCCTGAGGGTCAGTGACATCGAGAGGCAGCGCGGTGCCTTTGACCTTGTTCGCGGTCTTCGCCAGGTGTTCGCTAGCTTGCGGGACGTCGATGCAGATGACGCTGGCACCGTCGCGGGCCAGCACCTCGGCGATGGTAGCGCCAATACCGCGAGCAGCACCGGTGACCACCGCGAGGCGCCCGTCGAGCGGCTTCTCCCACTTCGCTGACTCACCTCCGCGTGCGGGGGAGCCCTCACTCACCGCGCCCACGCGGACCACCTGGCCATCCACGAAGGCCGACTTCCCGGAGAGGAAGAAGCGGAGGGTGGACTCCACCTCCGCGGTGGCCGCAGGATCTACCCACACCAGGTTCACGGTGCCGCCCTTGCGCATCTCCTTGGCCAAGGAGCGCGTAAAGCCTTCGAGTGCGCGCGCGGTAATCCGGGCGTCGATAGTATCTGCAGCCTCCGGGGTGGTGCCGACAACCACGAGGCGCGCGCACGGCAAGAGGTTGCGCATCTGTGGGTTGAAGAAGTCATACAGCTCGCGCAACTGCTCGGGGGTCTCTAGGCCGGTGGCATCGAAGACGAGGGCGGCGCGCGGGGCCTCCGCAGAGGCGTTGATGATCTGGTAATCCACGGCTAGCTGGGAGCGAAGAAAGTCGGCGATGCGTCCCTGGCCGCCAATGACGATGGGGCCATCGAGCGCCGGTTCGCCTACTTTATGACGACGCAGGGGGTGGCCCTGGGGTACACCCGCTTTGGCGGCAAGCGGAGAGTTGATGAGCTTCTCGGCAATGGTGACGTGCGGCATAAGGTGACGCATTCCTTTCTGAGATCTTCACAACCTTGCGAGCATTATTTTGCTAGTTGCAAGGCCCGTTAATTGAGTGATAGAACTAACAATATCACCTTAGTTGTGATGCGAAACGCGCGGTGGGATTGCTACCCCCTCCCACTGGGGCGATTCGCACCAGACCACTCGCGAAGGAGTTTTTGATGACCAACCCCCCGCACCGCGTAGCCATCCTCGGTGGCAACCGCATTCCCTTTGCTCGCTCCAATAAGCAGTACGCTCACGCGTCCAACCAAGACATGCTCACCAGTGCGCTCGACGGCCTCGTGGCGCGCTACGGGCTGCACGACGAACGCCTCGGCCTCGTCGCCGCGGGTGCCGTGCTCAAGCACTCCCGCGATTTCAACCTCACTCGCGAGTCGGTCCTCGGTTCCGCGCTCGACTCGACCACCCCAGCTATTGACGTGCAGCAGGCCTGCTGCACCTCCCTGGCGGCGGCTATCCACGTCGGCGATGCCATTGCCCAGGGCCGAATTTCCGCCGGCATCGCGGGAGGCACGGACACCACCTCGGATGCCCCGCTGGCCGTCAATGACACCCTGCGCCGCACGCTGCTCAACCTCACCCGCGCCAAGACCGCCGCTCAGCGCGCCCAGCTCATCGGTTCCATCCGACCCTCGCAGTTAGCCCCGGAGCAGCCGCAGAACGGCGAGCCGCGCACCGGATTGTCCATGGGAGATCACGCCGCCATCACCGCCCGCGAAATGAACGTGAGCCGCGAAGCCCAGGACGAGCTGGCACTCGCCTCCCACCAGAACCTCCATCAGGCCTGGGAAGAGGGCTTCTTCGATGACCTCACCACCGGATTCCTCGGCGTCAACCGCGATACCAACCTGCGCCCGGATTCCTCCCTGGAGGCCCTAGCCAAGCTCAAGCCGGTCTTCGGCAAGCGCGATGCCGAACAGCACGGCACGCAGGCCACCATGACCGCGGGCAATTCCACACCGCTGACCGACGGCGCCTCCGTCGCCCTGCTGAGCTCCGAGGAGTGGGCAGCCGAGCACAATATCGAGCCCCGCGCCTTCCTCGTCGATTCCGAGACCGCGGCGGTCGATTTTGTCCACGGCCCCGATGGGCTTCTCATGGCGCCGACCTACGCGGTCCCGCGCCTGCTGGAGCGCAACAACCTGACCCTCCAGGACTTCGACTTTTACGAAGTCCACGAGGCCTTCGCGTCCCAGGTACTCGCCACCCTGTCTGCATGGGAGGACGAGACCTACTGCCGCGAGCGCCTCGGCCTGCAGTCTGCGCTGGGCCCCATCGACCGCGCCAAGCTCAACGTCAAGGGCTCCTCCCTTGCCGCTGGGCACCCCTTCGCCGCCACCGGCACCCGCATCCTCGCCACTACCGCCAAGATTCTCGAAGAAAACGGTGGTGGGCGCGCCCTCGTCTCCATCTGTGCGGCCGGCGGCCAGGGTGTTGCAGCCATCGTCGAGCGTTAAGAAACTTCCCTCCCCAGAAAGGACCCCCACCATGCCACTCACCAAGTCTTCCTCGGACACGAAATCCGTCTCACCAGAACTCAACAACCAGGCCACGACCGACGCCCCCAAGGCCGAGGCCCGCAGCCCGCACCGCCTGCCCACCACCCCGAAGCCCTCAGTGGCCACAGAACTGGCTGCGCTTCTCGACGGCCCCCACGCCGCCTTCCGCCAGGAGCTGCGCACCTTCCTCAACGACCCTTCGCTCTTCCCGAAGCCGGACCTGCCGATGGCAGAGCAGCGCCAGCACACCTTTGACAACCTCTCCAAGGTCCGCGATTTCGGCGGTTTCAACCACGGCCTGCGCCGCGCCAACGGCGGTTCCGGTAAGCCGAACCTGTCCACCTTCACCCTGGAGGGCCTAGCCTGGGTTGATGGTTCACTGGCTATTAAGTCCGGCGTGCAGTGGGGCCTGTGGGGCGGCGCCCTGGATCAGCTCGGCACTGAACGCCACCTCGAGTGGGTCAAGAAAGCCGCCAGCCTGGAGCTGCCAGGCTGCTTCGCTATGACCGAGCGCGGCCACGGCTCTGACGTGCAGTCCCTGGAAACCACCGCCACCTTCGACCCAGAGACCAACGAGTTCGTCATCAACACCCCCTCCGATTCCGCGGTGAAGAACTACATCGGCAACGCCGCCAAGGACGGCCGTGCGGCCGTCGTCTTCACCCAGCTGATCACCCCTGACAGCGATGGCCGCTCCCACGGCGTGCACGCCATCATCGTCCCGATCCGCGATGAAGAAGGCAACGAGCTGCCAGGCGTTACCCTGGGTGATCATGGCCACAAGGGTGGTTTGGTAGGCGTCGATAATGGCACCCTGCGCTTCGACAACGTCCGCGTGCCGCGCGAAAACCTCCTCAACCGCTTCGCCGATGTGGACGAAAATGGCAGGTACACCTCCCCCATCGAGTCCAAGAATGCCCGCTTCTTTACCATGCTGGGCACCCTCATCCGCGGCCGCATCGGTGTCTCCGGTGCGGCGGGCGCGGCCACCGAGGCCTCCCTGGACATCGCCATTCGCTACGCCAACCGCCGCCGCCAGTTTGAGGGCGCGACCGGCGCTGAGAAGCGCCTCATCGAGCACCGCCAGCACCGCCGCCGTCTGCTCATTCCGTTGGCCCGCACCTATGCGCTGCACCTGCTCTACAACCAGATTCTGGAGCGCTACCAGGAGCAAAACGATCAGCACGAGGACGGCACGTGGTCAGTGACGGAGCCGACCGAGGAGCAGAAGTTCGCCTCCCGCGAGATGGAATCCCTGGCCGCGGCCATCAAAGCTGCGCAGACCCAGCACGCCACCCGCACCATCCAGGAATGCCGCGAGGCTTGCGGCGGCGCTGGCTACATGTCGGAGAACCGCCTGACTACCTACCGCGCTGACTCCGATGTCTTCGCCACCTTCGAGGGCGATAACACCGTGCTCATCCAGATGGTGGGCAAGAACCTGCTCACCGCCTATGGCCGCGCGATGAATGACATGAGCCCGTGGGACACCGTGAAATACGCAGCCTCCACCGCCACCGATGTGGTTCGTCGCCGCTATGGATTCACCACCCGCCTGCAAAGCCTCGTGGACCGCGTGAACCCCTCCGAGGCTTCGCTTTTCGACGCCACCTACCAGGCCAAGCTGATCGACGACCGTGCCCAGTCCATCCTCTTCTCCCTCGTGCGCCGCATCCAGCCGGCCCGCAAGGCCGATAAGGTGCAGGCTGCCGCCATCGTGGATCAGTGCCAGGATCACCTCATCGCCGCCGGCTGGGCCCGCGTGGATACCTTGTTGGTCCAGGCCATGATTGAGGCAGAGGAGCGTCTTGAGGAAGGTTCGCTGGCACGCCAGGTCTTTGAGCAGCTGCGCCACCTCTTCGTCTTCGACACCTTGGTCCAGCACGCGGGCTGGTACCAGGAACACAACCTGATCCCGGCAGGCCGCATCAAGGCCGCCCGCGCCGCCATCAACGACCTCGTGGATTCGCTGGCACCGTGGTCCGTCGTGCTCGTCGATGCCTTCGGCGTTCCGCCTGAGGTACACAACATCCCGATGCTGACCGAGGCCGGAGTGGATCCGCTCCACGTCTAGTCACTCCACGCATAGTGAGGGCACTTTCGCCATCTGGCGGGGTGCCCTCCCTAGTTTTCTGAAAGTAGCGATAGGGGCTGGTTACTCTCTGAGCTATGACCACACAGCATCCGATGTTCTCCAGTTCCTTCCCACCCGCCGATGATCTCCTTGAGCCAAGTCCGCTTCGCAATGACATCGCATTGCGCCTCTGCCACGGCGAATCTCGCCAGGACATCCACAACGACTACATTGAAGTCCTCGATGACCCCTCCGAATGGGAGGCCAGCTACGAGGAACCTTATCCAGAGGATTTTGACACCATCATCGACGAAGTCGCCGCAGAATACGGCCGGCTGGTCACAGAAAAGTCGGAGGATGTTAAGCGCCTCGAAGCCCTGCGCGAGGAGCTTGCTCAGCGCGATATCTCCTTCACGTTCAACGAGGCCTGGGATCTCTCAGACGGCGTCTGGGTAGGCTCCAAGCTCGCTGAGAAGGAAGGCCGCAGCGGCTATGCCTACTGCCACCGACAGGACATCAGCCGAGTTATTTACGACGGCGAGCTGTACTTCGGTTTCTCCGCGATGGAGGAAAACGAAGAAGCAACCATCAAGGTCGGCGAGCAACTCGTCGAGGCCCTGCGCGCCGTGGGCTTTGATCCCGAGTGGAATGGCTCGACGACAGCGCGCGTTCTGTGCCAGGACGTCGCTCTCGAATTCCCCCTCGCCGAAGATCTCACCGATGCCGAGTAAATAGCCCCACAACGCTAGCCCTGTATAGGGCTAGCCCGCCACAACCATCCAGATGGCTACCATGTGCACCACCGCCGCGGCGATCGTCGCGGTGTGGAAGTGTTCGTGGTAGCCATACCAGCGCGCATTACGCCCCGGCCACTTGAAGCCGTACATCAACGCACCCAGCGAGTACACCACCCCACCTGCGAACAGCAGCCACACTACAGCCGGCCCCGCGGACTGCCACAGGTTTGGCAGCAGCGGCAGAATGAGCCAGCCCAGGACGAGGTAGACCACCACATCCAACCACCGCGGATGATTGATCCACACCAAATTCAAGACCACGCCCATGATGGCGCCCACCCACGCCGCAGTTAGCATCCATAGCGCCTGCGTCGGCTCCAGCACGATGGCGCACAGCGGCGTGTACGTCGCCGCGATAAACACAGAAATCGTCGCGTGGTCAGCACGCCGCCACCATTGCACCGCGCGCATCGATACCCACGGCCAGCGGTGGTACAGGGCTGAGACCGTAAAGAGCCCCACCACTCCCACGCCGTAGACCGTCACCGCGAGACCCTGCCACCACGGCAACGTCATCCACCCAAAGGTAATGAGGACGGTCGATGCGATGAGGGAAGCAATCGCGGCAAAGAAATGGCCCCAGCCGCGCGTCAGTGGACGCGGACCACGGTCCGCCATCCAATAGGTGCGCTGGATGAGCTGCTCCATCGTGCTGTGTTCGCGCATAGAGCTGTCTTCAACTGGAAACTCTTGCGGGGAGGATATGTGAGCACTGGGTGCGTTCATAGTGAGGGCCCTTGCCTTGTCTGAAATGAGGGTCATGCGAATAACGCATTCACCCTCAAAACTTACGTACCCGTAACTATACGGCGGGGCGCTGCAGCGGACAAGGGCTAAGCGAAAGTTACCGCCAGGTTTTCTGCCGCTATGTGCAGTTCGAAGGCGCCGACAAAGTAAACTTCACTATTTGTGTTTTCCTATGTCTCAGTTCCTCGCCGCACCGCGACGTTGCTCGCGGCCGTCATGGTGGCGCTGGGGGCGGCGTCGGCAGGCGTCGGCTCCGCTTCCGCTCAGTCCAGCACGATCGGCGAGGTTTCCTCGCGCGTGACCAACCCGCAGCCCTGGCTGGGCGACGAGCCTTTCATCACCTCACAGCGCCACATGGGCGGCAACCACTGGGTGGTGGACGTGTGGTCCCCGGCCAACCGTGCGGTGATTTCCAATAACGTCCTGCTCCCCGAGGGCGATAAGCCGCGCCCCTCCTTCTACCTGCTGCCCGGCGTGGAGGGCGGCCAGGCGGGCATGAACTGGATGACGCACACCGATATTCGCCAATGGGCCGTGGGCAAGAACGTCAACGTGGTGATGCCACTCGGCGGCGCCTATTCTCTCTACACCGATTGGGATAACGAGGATCCCATCTTGGGCGTCAACAAGTGGAACACCTACATGACCACTGAGTTGCCCCCGCTGATCGACGCCGAATTCCACGGCACCGGCCGCGATGCCATTGGTGGTGTTTCCTCCACCGGCGGTGCTGCACTCGACATCGCCGGCCACGCCCCACAGCGCTACAAGGCCGCGGCCTCCTACTCCGGCTGCCCGGTGCGCTCCGGCGCGATTGGCTTCCCCACTTCCACCGCGATGATGGCCTACGGCGGCGGCTCCTCCTTCAACGCGTGGGGCCTGCCGGGCTCCCCGCAGTGGTTCGACCACGACCCCAACGCTAATCCCGGCCGCCTTCGCGACGTCGAGGTCTTCGTGGGCTCGGCCTCCGGCACCCCGGGCCCCATCGATGGCACGAACAAGCCCAGCCAGTGGCTCGGGCCCCGCGCGATAGAGATGGTGGCCAACCACTGCTCGGAGGAATTCACCCGCAACGCCCGCAACGCCGGGGTGCGCGTGAACCGTTACTTCAGCCCCCAAGGCTCGCACACCTTCGGCCTCTTCTCTCACCAGATGAAGCTGAGCTGGGACCAGACCATCGCCCGCACCATCGGTGCTTAAGTAATAACAGGTTGCCGCCTCACTTCGGGCGATGTCCCCGATGCACCCTAATTTCACAGAGCCTCGGATGAACAACTAGACCTTCAACGTGCACGTCTACCTGAAAAGTGGGATTGACGCATTTCAAGGTCCTGCGGTAAAATGCTGGTTAATAGTTCAGCCCGCCCGGTTTCTCTTCGGAAACTCGGAGTGGGCTGGATCTCTATTTACGCCGTTCCGCCGAACCGATCCCCACAACAACTCGTCCCCTCTCTAGATTGGCTTCCCATGTCTTCATCGCTCAAGCCAGCAGCGACCATTGACGAGCATATTATTCGGTTGCAAAGCCGTGGCATGAAGATCGACAAAGCTTTAGCTGAACAATGGTTTTCACACGTTAGCTACTACCGACTTTCTGCCTATTGGTATCCAGCCAGACAATTCAATGAAGACGGAACTAGTCGTTCAAGTCACTTCGTCGATGGTACCGATTTTGTGCACGTCATCTCCTTATATGAAGCCGATAGGAAACTCCGCACCCTGATCCATGACGGAATGGAGCGAATCGAAGTAGCGATGCGAACCAAGCTCGTCGAGCTGCTATGTACTCGACACCCCAATGATCCTACTTTCTACCTCCGCTCAGACGACTTTCGGCCAAACTTCGACCACGTGTCGTGGCTGAGTACAGCGTATGGACGACTCGCGAGGGCAAAGAAGAACGACGCCGTGAAGCACTACATTGATGAATACGGTGGACAGTATCCCATGTGGGTTGTGGCTGAAGTGCTCGATTTTTCGGATATTTCAAAGCTCTATGCAGGCTTAGGATCCAACGATCAGCGATCGATTTCGGAAGCGCTGGATATAAAGATCGACTTCGCTAGTTTGAATAGGAATCAGAAGCAAAAACTTACGAAAAAACATCCGCTGGCAAGTTGGCTCGAGCAGCTAACTATCATTCGGAATACGTGTGCGCACCATGGAAGGCTATGGAATCGTTCTTTTGCTCCGGCTCCAACTGAAGTTATCCGTAGCAATGGGAGCCTTTACCTCCTGCCAGAGATTCAAAGTGAAAAGCTATTCGGCGCTTTAATTGTCATGGCGCATATGCTACGAACCGTGTCCCCTGGGACTACCTGGCCTGACAAAGTAGTGGCATCATTAAACCAGCACTTCCTCACGAATCCTCTTGTTGAAAAAGCCAGTATCGGAATTCAAAGCGACTGGGATGAAAAGACACTTTAAGTTCTTTTCATGCCTTTGAAGCAACAAACAGTTGCGAATTTCGTGGGTCTTACGAAGCGGCTCTTCGGGGAAAGAAAAGCCCAGCCGAAGCTGGGCTTTTCTTCTAGAAACTGCGGGACAAGCAGCGTGAGTGGGGCCTACTCCACCACGGAGTTTGCCCCGACCGCGTGGCCGAAGAGGTCCGGCAGGATTGCAGCCCAGGCCTCACGCAGCTCAGAAACGGCGATGGACTCGCCGCCGAGTTCCAGTTCACCGTTGTCGGTGGTCTGGCCGACGACGACGGCCGGTACACCGCACTCCTCAGCGCGCTGCAGCAGCATGTCGACGCGGTCCGCGGTCGTCGCCACGAGCACGCGGGAGGCGGACTCGGAGAAGGCAGCCACGAAGGCATCCTCATGGACCTTGGACAGGTCCAGACTCAAGCCCACGCCGCTGCGCTTGGCCATCTCGAATGCGGTGACGGCAAGGCCACCCTCGGAGATGTCGTGTGCAGCGGTCAAGCCTTCGTTGCCCACGAAGAAGTCCGCGAGGCGCTGCTCGTTGGCCAGGTCCACCTGCGGCGGCAGACCATTCAAACCATTCTCCGACTCATTTCCTTGCTCACGAGCGCTGACCTGCTGCCAGATGGAGCCGCCAAATTCATCCTTGGTCTCACCCAGCAGCACGAGTACCTCCGGCTCCTCCACGAGGCCGAGCTCGTTGCCGATGGACTTGTGGACGTCATCGATAACGCCGAGGACGCCCACGACGGGCGTCGGCAAGATCGGCTCCTCGCCGGTCTGGTTGTAGAAGGAGACGTTGCCGCCGGAGACCGGGATGCCGAGTTCCACGGCGCCGTCGGCAAGCCCATGCACGGACTCGCGGAACTGCCACATCACGTCCGGGTTTTCCGGGGAGCCGTAGTTGAGGCAGTTGGTAATGGCCACCGGGCGGGCACCGGTGACGGCGACGTTGCGGTAGGCCTCCGCCAGCGCCAGGCGGGTGCCCATGTTCGGGTCCAGCTTGGTGTAGCGACCAGAGGCATCGGCCGATACCGCGATACCGCGGCCGGTCTCCTCGTCGATGCGCAGCACACCAGCGTTCGCGTGGTGGGACTGCACGGTGTTGCCGCGCACGTAGCGGTCGTACTGGTTGGTGATGAAATCACGCGAGCACAGCGCCGGGGAGGCCACAAGCTTCTTCAGCGCCACGGTGAGGTCCTGCTTCTCGACGCCCTGGAACTCCTGCAGCGCATCCTGCCACTCCGGGCGGGCATAGGGGCGGTCGTAGACCGGGGCCTCGTCCGCGATGGTGCCGGCCGGGGCGTCCACGACGACCTCGCCCTGGTGGCGGATAATGAGGTGCTTGCCGGTGGTAACCTCACCGATCTCAGCGCAGGTGACATCCCAATGCGCGCAGATCTCCTTGAACTTCTCCACGTTCTCCGGGGTCACCACGGCACACATGCGCTCCTGGGACTCGGAGGCGAGGATCTCTGCAGCGGTCATATCCTTTGCGCGCAGCGGGACGTTGTCCAGGTTGATCTCCATGCCACCATCGCCGGCGGCGGCCAGCTCGGAGGTGGCGCAGGCCAGGCCCGCACCGCCCAAGTCCTGGATGCCCACGACGATGCCGGACTTGTACAGCTCCAGGCAGCACTCGATGAGAACCTTCTCCGCGAACGGGTCACCCACCTGCACGGCCGGCAGCTTGCGCTCGGCGCCGTCCTCGAAGGTGTCAGAAGCCAGCACGGACACGCCACCGATGCCATCGAGGCCGGTGCGCGAACCGAAGAGCATGACCTTGTTGCCGGTACCGGAGGCAAAAGCGAGCTTGAGGTCCTCGACCTTCAGCGTGCCCACGCACAGCGCGTTGACCAGCGGGTTACCGGCATAGGACTCATCAAAAACAGTTTCGCCGCCAATGTTGGGCAGGCCCAAGCAGTTGCCGTAGTGCGAAATACCGCCGACAACACCGGGCAAAACGCGCTTGGTGTCGGGAGCATCAGCCGGGCCGAAGCGCAGCTGGTCCATCACGGCAATCGGGCGAGCCCCCATGGCCATGATGTCGCGGACGATGCCGCCCACGCCGGTGGCCGCACCCTGGTGCGGCTCCACGTAGGACGGGTGGTTGTGGGACTCCACGCGGAAGGTCACCGCGTTGCCGTCTCCGATATCCACCACGCCGGCGTTCTCACCGATGCCGGCGAGAATCTTGGAGCCCATCTCTTCCGTCATGGTCTCGCCAAAATAGCGCAGGTGCGTCTTGGAGGACTTATAGGAGCAGTGCTCCGACCACATCACCGAGTACATGGTCAGCTCGGCGTCGGTGGGGCGGCGGCCCAGGATTTCGCGGATGTGCGCGTATTCGTCATCCTTCAGGCCCAACTCGCGGTAGGGCTGGTCCAGCTCAGGCTGCGCGGCCGCCTGCTCGACGGTGTCGTTGTGTACGGTCATTGTTTCTCCTTATAACCGTCGGCGCGGGTTAAGCGACGACCTTGAGGGCGGACACAAACAAACCCAGACCGTCGGTGGACGGGCCGGTGAGAAGATCGATGGCATGCTCTGGGTGCGGCATCAGCCCCACCACGTTGCCGGCCTCGTTGGTGATGCCGGCGATGCCGTTGATGGAGCCGTTGAAGTTATCGGTATAGCGGAAGACCACGCGGCCCTCGCCCTCCAAGCGCTCCACGGTCTCCGCATCTGCTTGGAAACGGCCCTCGCCGTGCTTCGCCGGGATGAGGATCCGCTGGCCCTGCTCAAACTCGCTAGTCCAGGAGGTCTGTGCGTTCGCCACCTCGAGGTAGGTATCCACGCAGTGGAAGTGCAAGCCCTGGTTACGGGTCAGGGCGCCGGGCAGCAGGCCGGCCTCCGTCAAAATCTGGAAGCCGTTGCAAATGCCGAGCACCGGCATGCCCTTATTCGCTGCTTCCACCACCGCGCGCATGACCGGGGCCAGCGCAGAGATGGCGCCGGAGCGCAGGTAGTCACCGTAGGAAAAGCCGCCGGGAACAACGACGGCGTCCACTCCTCGCAGGTCCTCATCCGCATGCCACAGGGACACGACGTCGGCGCCGGCGGTGCGGGCGGCGCGGGCCGCGTCGACGTCGTCAAGCGTGCCGGGGAAGGTAATAACGCCGATCTTCATTACTGGATAACCTCGTAGTCCTCGATCACGGTGTTCGCCAGAAGGGTGGACGCAACCTTCTCGAGTTCCTCGGCGCTGACCGAATCATCGACTTCAATTTCAAAGCGCTTGCCCTGGCGCACGTCGCTGACACCAGCAACCCCCAGGCGGCCCAGCGCGCGGACGACGGCCTGACCTTGCGGGTCCAAAATCTCGGCCTTGGGCATGACATTGACAACTACACGAGCCATGAAAATTCTGCCTTACTGTGCGTGAGTATAGGTGCCCCGCCAGTCTATCCCGCCAGCGGGAAAGATTCGGAATCTTTGGGGGTGGTGAATTCAAACCAAACGGCTGAAGAATTCTTGGGGAATCCCGGCTTAACCCCCAGCTCGCGCGTTGTCCTCCGGTATCCCGTGGCGGCGAAGGCAGGTAGAACCAGATGCGTTGTCATTTTCTCGCTGATTAAAGGAACCTCTCATGCGCCTCACACGCATCGGCTCTCTCGCCATCGCTGCATTAGTGTCTACCTGCGTCGTTGTCCCCCAGGCCGGCGCCGCGGTGGATGGCTCCACTGCCGTCATCTCGGAGGTCTATGGTGGCGGCGGCAACAAGGGTGCCGCTTTTACCCATGACTTCATCGAGCTCTACAACCCGACGGATAGCGCCATTGACCTCTCCGGCTGGTCCGTCGAATATTTTTCCTCCTCCGGCAACTCGGGCGGCAAGCACGACCTGTCCGGTTCCATCCCGGCCGGGGGTTACTTCCTCATCCAGGAAGGTGGCGGCGGCGCAGGCGATCCGCTGCCCACCCCGGATCACGAGGGCAAGCTGTCCATGTCCGGCTCCAAGGGCTCGGTGAAGCTTTACGACGCCTCCGGGGCCGAGGTGGACCTCGTGGGGTACGGGGCGGCGTCGCTCAGCGAGGGCTCCCCCACCAAAGCCTTGAACAACTCCACCTCCGCCCAGCGCGACACCGAGGGGACCGATACCGACGACAACTCCGCGGACTTCTCTGCGGCTGCGCCAACGCCGAAGTCGGCCGGCGGTGCAGCCCCGCAACCGGACCCCACCCCGACCGAGCCAGGCGCGACCGTCACCATCCCGGGGATTCAAGGCACCGGCGCGGAGTCCCCACTCAAGGGCCAGAACGTCACCACGCAGGGCGTCGTCACCGCGGTGTGGAAGGGTGAGAAGTCCCTCAACGGCTTCACCATCCAGACCCCGGGCACGGGAAAGACCGCGCCGACCGAGGCCTCCGAGGCCGTCTTCGTCTACACCGGTGGTACCGGCTTCTACCCAGAGATTGGGGATTCCGTCGAGGTCACCGGCACCGTTGATGAGTACTACGGGCAGACTCAAATCTCGTTGAGCACTGGATCCACGCTTGACGACGCCCTCTCCCCCGTCACCCCGCTGGCCATCGATGCCCTGCCGGAAGGCGATGCGGCGCGAGAGAAGCTCGAGTCCATGCTGCTCAAGCCTGGCGTGCACACCGTGACTGATAACTACGGTCTCAACCGCTTCGGCGAGCTCGGGCTAGCGCCGGGCACTGAGGCGCTGCGTCAGCCCACCGATATTGTCTCCCCGGGCACCCAGGAACAAAAGAACATGGAAGCCGCTAACGCGGCAAAGTACGTCATCTTGGACGACGGTTCCACGCGCGACTTCTCCCGTGATGGCGCCTCGACGAAGCTGCCCTACATCATGCAGAACGGCTCGGATGTGAAGACCATCCGCACCACCAACCAGGTGGAGTTTGCCGACTCTGGCGTCATCCTGGGCTACGGCCACGAGCAGTGGCGCTTCCAGCCCACCACGATGATTACGGGTGACTCCGTAACCGCAGACCTACCGATTACGTGGGACCCGGCCCGCCCGGAGGCCCCGCAGGTGGCTGGCGATTACACCGTGGCGGCGTTTAACGTGCTGAACTTCTTCATCAACCTAGGTGAGGACAACGGCGCGAAGGCGTACAAGGACCGTTTCGGTAACGGTGTGGGTTCTGATAGCGGCACCTTCCGCGGCGCGTGGTCGGAGTCTGCGTTCAACGACCAGAAGGGCAAGATCCTCACCGCGCTGGAGGGCCTCGATGCCGACGTCATTGGCTTGTCGGAGATTGAGAACGCCGCGAATACCGTGGGTGGCTCCTACGACGATGCTGTGAAGTACCTCGTAGATGAACTCAACACCCGCGCGGAATCCGAAAAGTGGGATTACGTCAAGGCCCCGGCGAACTCCGCGGCGGACTCGGATGTCATCCGCACTGCGATCATCTACAAGAAGGACCGCGTCCAGCCAGTAGGTGAGGCCACCTTGCTGGAGGACGAGCGTTTCAAGGGCACCGCCCGCACCCCGCTCGCTGCGGAGTTCAAGCCGGTTGCTGACAAGTGCGCTCCTGAGGGCCCAGATTCCTTCGTGGTGGTCACCAAACATTTCAAGTCCAAGGGTTCGGTGGCTAACGGCGACAAGGACACCGGCGACGGCCAGGGCAACAACCCCAACGTGCGCAATGCCCACGCCCAGGCTGTCCTCGATGGTTTGTCCAAGCAGCCGCAGTGGCAGGAGAAGGCCACCTTCGTCATGGGTGACTTGAACGCTTACTCCAAGGAAGACGCCATCTCCATCTTCCGCAACGCTGGCTACACCATCCCGGTTGAGGAACTCAACCCGGAGTCTGAGTGGCAGGCAGTGGCCTCTTACCAGTTCTCCGGCCGCATTGGCTCCCTGGACCACATCCTGGCCAACGAGCACGTCGATGCCCAGGCTGCACAGACCTGGAACATCAACTCCGATGAGCCGATTGCCATGGAGTACTCTCGCCGCAACTACACCGGC
Organism: Corynebacterium sp. HMSC074A09; assembly: GCF_001811545.1. Lineage (NCBI taxonomy): Bacteria > Bacillati > Actinomycetota > Actinomycetes > Mycobacteriales > Corynebacteriaceae > Corynebacterium > Corynebacterium sp. HMSC074A09. The sequence continues at coordinate 39,680 of NZ_KV805147.1, forward strand.
GGCGATGTCTTTGAGGCCGATAACCCCTACCGCTCCTCCGACCACGACCCGGTCAAGGTGGGTTTCAACCTTGCCCAGGTTTCCCGCTCTGCTGACGATCTTAAGGACTGTGACAAGACCGAGGACCCAGCGCCGACTGACGAAGCCCGCGGCATCAAGTCCGTCACCATTGACGACAATGGACATCTCATCATCACCTACACCGACGGCACCACCGAGGATGCTGGCAAGGTCGTCGGCTCCGATGGCAAGGACGGTAAAGACGGCGACAAGGGCGACAAGGGCGATGCCGGCCAGGACGGTAAGGACGGCGCCGACGGTAAAGGCGGCCGTGGTATCAAGTCCGTGACTACCAACGACAAGGGCGAGGTGGTCGTCACCTACACCGACGGCACCTCTGAGATTCTCGGTACCCTCGCCGGTTCGAAGGGCGACCAGGGCATGCCGGGCCGCGATGGCTTCGATGGCGCACCAGGCCGCGACGGCACCGATGGCCGCGATGGCGCAAACGGTAAAGACGGCAAGGACGGCCGCGGTATTAAGTCCGTGACCACGGATGCCGACGGTAACCTCGTCATCACCTACACCGACGGCACCTCAGAAACCGTCAAGTCCGGCGACAAGCCGGCGACCCCGGCAGGTGGTTCCTCTGTGAGTGAGCGTTGCTTGCCGACGGTCCTCGGCCTCACCATCCCAGCAGCCCTCGCCATCCCACTGGCCTTCCTCGGGAACATCAGCGCGCAGTTCAATATCCCGGGCCTTGAGCCGGTACAGAAGCAAATTGAGTCGCTGACGTACAACGTCACGCGCAACATCCCACGCGAGGCTCAGTACGCAGCTGGTGGTATCGGCCTGCTGGCAGTCCTCGGCATCATTGCCGCTGCCTGTGTCCCAACCGAGTCTGAATAGAGCGCTCTCCCGAGTTTAATGTGTGCGTTTTGTATGTAAGCCTTGGACTCAAGGTCATTTTTCTCCGAGCGTAACGGACATTTCGTGTGGATTTAGGAACCCCGCCCCAGCCTTTTCTTACGCCTAGGCTGGGGTTCCATTCGTAGTCGATGTGGGCGTCGTATGTGGCTGGTCGCCGTTTGGGTGGCCGCGCCGTTTGAGTTCTTCTTTCGCCCAGGTAGCGCGTGGTGCTTTTCTCCTTGGCGTTCGAAGTCTTGTTACTTGGCTAACTCCAGTGGCGCTACAGGTTCTTCGGTGTGGGTATCGAGCCACCAGTCTGAAGGGTCCCAAGTTTTGTCCGTCATGGATAAGCTTTCAAGTCATGCCCGGAGACAACAGGTCCATATAGCTCCCGCAGAGAAAACCAACCCCGACTAACCCACCCACGAGGTTGGCAACCTATATAGGATCCCCAGCGCAGCCGGCCAGTCGGACCCGATGAAACAAGAGGCCACCCCTCCCCTATTTGGGGGAACACGAGGCAACATCAAACCGCCTGACGGTTGCACGGCCCTTTTCGATGCCTCATAATTCACTGCAAGGTGAATGGGAATTACCCCAGTTCACCCCACACATCATCATCTCTCACCTGCAAAGGATACTCATGAAGTTCTCTCTTCGGAAATCTACTATCGCAGCAATAGTGGCTACAATAACCTGCCTGTCCCCCACCGTAGCAAATGCTCAAACCCAAGCATTTCACGACTCTGTGGTGGGCGTGTCAGAAACAGGCGAGGAGCTATTCCTGCCAATTGCAACTGATAACGATGACCTCAACTCTGGCACGGAGGCAGTTGGACTTTCCGGATTTCCAAACACGGCGACCTCCCAAGACCGCGAAACCACGGTAGGGACTTACTCGATTATCGGTACCGATGATCGGCAAAAGGCATCTCCCAACCCGGCTATCGTCCAGATCCAGCGAGACGGCTTTAACCATTGTACTGGCTGGATGATTTCACCAGATACTCTCATTACGGCTGCCCACTGCCTTTACGAAAAAGATAAGCAGCGATGGACTCCAAAGCTCATTTTCCGTCCATCAGATTGGAGCCAGTGGTCTTATACCTTTGCGTCCCAAAAGTGGGTATCCGCCAAATACCCCACTACCGGGTCCGCCGATCACGACTGGGGAGTTGTAAAGTTTGCAAAGCCGATTTCTTCCAGCTGGTTTGGAATTAAACCGAGCGATACTTCTTCCGCTTTCTCCGGGCAAAAAGCAACTGTCACCGGATTTCCAGGAGAAAAAGGCGAGGGCCTGATTCGCGACTACGGACAACTGTGGACAATGAGCGGAATCCTTCAACCAGGAACCCAAACTCGACTCTGCTATAACTTGGACACCACGGGCGGACAAAGCGGCTCGCCAGTCTATACCACAGACAACGCTGCCATCGGCATTCACACGCATGGCATCAGCGATCTCGGCTGCCCTGAAAACAGTGCCCTACGTATCAGCCCAAGCATGCTAAATACCTTCAATGACATTAAGGAGATCCAAAACAATGCAACCACAGATCCCGGTTCCAGCTCAGGTTCAAGCTCTCATTAATAACCCCAGTAACCTTCTCGGACTCATTGGTACCGTTCTGGGCATTATTTCCCTAGTTGTTGCAATCAGTGTCGGCCAAGGCCTCCCCAACGATGGGCAGTCCAAGCCTAATGCAGGAGAATCAACGATTCGCGTTGTAACCTCCAGTGGTAACTCGGCAGGCGAATGTAAGCTTATTGGCCTTTCGCAGGAAAAGGTACACACGACTAATGCCAAAGGCGTGTACTTCTACGCGTTGGAACCTGGTTCGCATACCATCAACGCATCTTGTTCAGGGCTTTCCAGTCTTTCCTCCGCGCGAGCGCTCGAGGGTAGTCAGGAAGTAACCGTGAATGACGAGCCGGTGATGGTAAAGATTGTTGTTAAGTAGATTGGCCCTAACTTTCTTGGTTCTAAAGAGCTAAGAGAAACACGCGTGTGCCCCCAGGGAAACCTCCTGGGGGCACACGCTTTTCAATGAACCACACCTAATTCGAGAGGGAACCGTACTTTCGTACGCGCCCGTATGAGAAGCTGGCGCATTTAATGACAGCAGCAAAACATCATTTTCAAACAAATGAACGCTTTTAAACCTCTGCCCCAAGAGCGCCAAACGCTTATCTGCATGTGTTTACACGGGCAGTTGGCTGTAAACCTGTAAAGACCCCATCACCTTCAATGCACATCGCGATGATCTGTTTGAAGTTAGCCACAAGAACTAGCTTTTCCAAGTAGAAGTTGACGCAACGCCACCGAGTCGTGGCGCCTCCAACACCCCCATGTAGTACCGAGTACGCGCTAGACGCCGCCAACAGTGCAGCCGGACACCCGCCAGCATTACTGACGGAGCTTCCTGCCACTAACTCACTGACCCGCGACGCCGGAATACTCGCTAAGTTCGTCTCTGCTCAGCCAGGTCAAGCCCCTCATAAGAGAGGCTTTTCTCGCTCCGATTGCGGGTGGGGCAATTGAAACCTACGTCCGCTACCGCAATTCGGGGATTGCGCTCGTGAAACACGCAGCCAGCACACCCGACGGGTTCACAAACCTACACCGCGTCTAATTCGGCCACACCCCAAAGAAAAAGAGGTTGGTGGGCTATTCGGCGTGCGTGAAAACGGAATAGTCGGCGGGGCGGGCACCTGCTGCCATGGCGCGCTCGGCAGCCTTGAGGAAATCGGAAACAACCTTGCGGTCATCAAGGTTGCGTCCCGAAATGGACAGGCGCACGGTATTGCCGCGCTCGGCGGAGCGCTCCGCGGCGCGGATGATGTTGCGGCGCCACCACTTCGCAGAACCAAAACCCTCACCAAAGGACAGGTTGCGGGCTTGGTGGAGCTCGCCAGAGCGCAAATCATGGATACCTCGGGTAGAGGCGGCGAAGTCGAAGTCAAACTCGGGAAGGACAGTGAGCGTGCCTTCCGACATGCGCCAGCGCGGCGGCGCAAAGATAGTGGGTTCGAAACCGATCTTTGCCATCTGCCGCGTCGCCCCCTTCAGGCGCAGACGTGCCTCGTGCGCATCCAAGTTCGCGAACTCCGCGCGGCGGCCCTGAACTGCTTGGTCGAAGCCGTTGAGAATGAGCACGCGGCCGCCCTCCGCTTGATCACGCAACCACGATCGCGTCGACTCATCCTTAGCTAGGTGCCAATTGCCATCGATGTGTGGCGCTACGAGCAAGGACACCGGGATATCCGCTTTATCGAACTGCTCCAGCAGGTCAGCGGCCTGCCTTCGGGTGTCGTCGAAGATACTGGAAATCGAAACCAAAAGGTGGCCATGCATAAGGAAAATTATCGCATAGCCACCGCGCCGCCGCGCGCCGAGCGGGGGTGATGCTTAAGCCTCCGCCCCCGTAGCTTGGTTAATCAGCCACGCATACTCGAATGCTGCTTGCCGCCACTTGGCATAGCGGCCAGACACACCACCATGGCCGGCGGCCATCTCCGTCTTGAGGAGGAACTCGCCGCCGGTGGCGACGTCGCGAAGCTTGGCTACCCACTTCGCCGGCTCCACATAGAGCACGCGGGTGTCATTGAGCGAGGTCAACGCCAGGATATTGGGATACTCCTGCGGCGCAATATTTTCATACGGCGAGTAGGAGGCCATGTAGTCGTAGACCTCCGGGTCATGGTACGGGTCGCCCCATTCTTCCCACTCCACCACCGTGAGCGGCAACTCCGGCATCAGAATAGACGTCAACGGATCCACGAACGGCACGTTCGCCTCGATGGCCTTGAACCTATCCGGTGCCATGTTGGCCACCGCGCCCATGAGCAGGCCACCGGCGGAACCGCCCTCCGCTACCAAGGTGTCAGGCGTGGTCACCCGGCGCGCGATGAGGTCATCGGCCACCGCGATGAAGTCCGTAAACGTATTCTTCTTCGCCAGCATTTTGCCGTCGTCGTACCAGTTGCGGCCCATCTCACCACCACCGCGCACGTGCGCCATGGCAAAGATCATGCCGCGGTCCATGAGAGACAAACGGAAGACCGAGAAATACGGGTCCATGTTCGCCTCATAGGAGCCGTAGCCATACAGCAGCGTCGGGTTCGGCTGCGTGCGGTCGAGGTCCGCGCGGTGCACGATGGACACCGGCACCTTCGTCCCGTCAGGTGCTTCAGACCAGACGCGGTAAGCCACGTACTCATCCTTGTCATAGCCGCCAGGGACTTCCTGTTCCTTCAGCAGCGTGTACTCGCCGGTCGCCACGCGGTAATCAAAGAGCTGGGCCGGCTGGATGAAGGAGGTATAGCTCACGCGCAGCACCGGCGCGTCCCACTCGGGGTTACCGGCCACGCCGACGGTGTAGAGCTCCTCGTTGAAGTGAAGCTCGTCGAAGCGCGCCCACCCTTGGCGCACATCCATCACCGCTGCACGGCCGATCCCGCCGCGGCGATAGCCCACGATAATCTGGTCGCGGTAACAATCCACGCCCTCAATGCGCACTGTGTCATCGTGTGGCATGAGGACGGTGAGTTCGCGCAAGGCTGGAAGGTCATCGGAGACAGGACAGTAACCTAAGGCAAAGTTGGGGCCGGTGGCATTGTGCGTGACCACCCAATAATCGGTGCCGCCCACCACGGCGTGGTCGACGTCGTAGTCCACGCCGGTCTCGCGCGCCCACAGGCAGCGGAAATCGCCCTCCGGGTTGTCCTGCTCGAGCACCCACGCCTCATTCGTCGTCTTCGAGCCGGAGACAATCATGATGTACTTCTCGCTGCGTGTCGTGCCCACGCCGATGCCGAAGCGCGAATCCTCCTCGCGCATGACCACGACGTCCTCCGACTGTGGGGTGCCAACGCGGTGGCGCCACACGGTGTCCGGCCGCCACGCGTCATCCACGGTGGTGTAGAAGATGAATTCCTCCCCGACCCACGTCGCACCATAGAAGATGCCTTCCAGACGATCCTCCAACAGCTCGCCTGAACGCAGGTCCTTGATGAAAAGCTCAAAGCGCTCATCGCCGGCCACGTCGACCGAATAGGCCAGCAAATCACCGGAATCGCTCACCGAAGAAGCACCCAGGGCGAAGAAGTCGTGGCCTTCGGCGAGCGCGTTGACGTCGAGAAGCACCTGCTCCCCTTCCGGCGCCCCCGTCTCCGGGATGGTCGGCGGGGTCCACGGATCGGAGCCTTCCGAGACCGGGATGCGGCAGCTATAGCCGTACTCCTTACCTTCCTCGGTACGGCCGTAGTACCAGTACTTGCCGCGGCGCTGGGGCACGGACATGTCCGTCTGCTTGATGCGGGACTTGACCTCGGAGAAGATATTCTCCGTCAAGGTCTCCAGGTGTGCGGTGCGCTCCTTGGTGTAGGCGTTTTCAGCCTCCAGATACTCGCGGGTTTCCGGCGCCTCCTTCGCGCGCAGCCACTCGTAGTTATCGACGAAGCTGCGGCCATGAAACTCACGCGTCACCGGGCGCTTAGCAGCAATCGGTGCGTTCATTCAGCCTCCTTAAAAGGTGGTTCCGGACAGGCGCTCAAAGGCCTCAACATAACGCGCGCGGGTAGCCTGGACAACGTCATCCGGCAGGCGCGGCGGCGTGGACTCCTTGTCCCAGCCGGAATTGGTGAGCCAATCGCGCACATACTGCTTATCAAAGGAAGGCTGGACTTTGCCTTCCTCATAGGTATCGGCCGGCCAGTAGCGCGAGGAGTCCGGTGTGAGGACTTCATCGGCCAAGACCAAAGTGCCGTGCTTATCGACGCCAAACTCGAACTTCGTATCCGCCAAAATAATGCCCTTCTCCTCCGCCAACGCGGCGGCCTTGGCATAAATGCGCAGGGTGGCATCGCGCAGCTCTTCGGCGCGCTCGCGGCCGAGCTTGTCCACGACGACATCGAAGGAGACGTTCTCATCGTGGTCGCCCTGCTCCGCCTTGGTGGCCGGGGTGAAGATGGGCTCGGGCAGGCGGGAAGCTTCGGTCAACCCCTCGGGCAGCTCGACGCCGCACACGCTGCCGGATGCCTGGTATTCCTTCAGCCCGGAGCCGGTGAGATAGCCGCGGGCGACACACTCGAAGGGCAGCATGTCAAGCTTCTGCACCACCATGGCGCGGCCAAGGACTTCCTCGGGGATGCGCTCGTCATCGAGCGGTCCGGCCAAGTGGTTGGGGAAGTCGATGGCGTCGAAGAAGAACTTCGACGTCGCCGTGAGCACGCGGCCCTTGTCGGGGATGGCCGGCTCGAGAGCGTGGTCATAGGCGGAAATGCGGTCGGAGACCACCATGAGCAGGGTGTTGTCATCGATTTCGTAGATATCGCGCACCTTGCCGGAGGCGATGTGGGCATAGGAAGAAAGTTCTGGACGCATGACATACATTCTAGACCCGTCTAGACTGCTTCAAGATACGTCCCAATCCCGAGGAGCTAAGCCCGTGCACTCTCGCCTGACCTCCCTTTTGACCTCCGCTGCGCTGGTGGGCGCCGCCCTGTCTGTGCCCGCTGCGCACGCAGCCGACATCTCCGTGCGCGAGTCCGCCCACGGACAGTGGCTGTGCACGATGTCGGCGTCGGCCACGGATCGCGCACTAGCCCGCGATGTCCGGGCGGGCTACATCAACACCATCCGCGCGACCTCGGAGAAGATTCAAGCGCAGTTCCCGAAGCTGGACTTCTCCGCGTACACCTCGCGCGATATCAGCAAGGCTCCGGGCTACGCGGCGACGGTGGCCGCGCTGGGCAAGGCCGGCTACACGGGCGCGGATATGGTCATCATCATGGTCGGCGCGTCCGCCCCGGAGGACCTGGTGGAGGATGAATCGGTGCTGTTGCCGGGGGATGCCGAATACTCCATCAATGCGGCGAAGTCCCGGACTGAGAAGGGACCGGCACCGTTGTTGTCGACGGGTAGCGATTTCAGCCCTAAGCTGCGCGCCGCTCTGGCAGAAAACCAGGCTCAAGAAAAGGAAGCCGTCGACGCCTTCAACGCCGCCCAATCGCAGTCTTTCGCGGAGTGTGTAGAGGAGCTGCGCGGGCGCGGCGCTCAGGAGGGCATCCAGCCGGTGCCCGAGCTGCCCATTCCGGGGCAGACGACGCAGCAGCAAACCTCGTCCACGGGAGCGGCGGTCCTCGGCGTCATGACGGTGCTCACCGTGCTGGTGATCGGCGGCTACCTTGCTACCAACGGCAAATCCCTCGGCGGCTTCGAGCTGCCGGTGCTGCGCATCCCCGGGATAGCCTAAGAGCTAGTGCAGGGTTGCCCGTGGCCGTGGGAGGAAGGTCATTTCGATCAAATAGGGGCCAGAAAATTGAAGTTCTGGGGCCTTATTTGATCGAAACGTACGTGGACCGGGCCAGCGCGGTACGTTTTCGAAAAATAGCGTCCCGAAAACTCGTCGTTGAGAGGGCTTGTCTGCGAAAACGTACCGCCAAGGGTGAAACTAGAGGATTTCGCCCGGGGTGTAGGCGGCGGCCTGCGGGTGCTGATCAGCAATCGCCTTGATGCGGCCCAGAATCTGGCTCACCTGCGATTCGGCGGCGCCGATGAAGGCGTGCTTGTCCGACAGCGCGGCCTCGAGGGCAGCGGCATCGAGCGGCAAGCGCTCGTCGGCAGCCAGGCGCTCAATGAGGTCCTGCTCCCCACCATTCTCACGCATGTTGAGCGCCACGGCGACGGCATTTTCCTTGATGACCTCGTGCGCAGTCTCACGGCCCACGCCCGCGCGCACCGCCGCCATGAGGATACGGGTGGTGGCGAGGAACGGCAGGTAGCGCTCCAGCTCGCGGTCAATCATGGCCGGGAAAGCACCGAACTCGTCGAGCACGGTGAGGAAGGTTTCAAACATGCCGTCTATAGCGAAGAAGGCGTCAGGCAGCGCCACGCGGCGTACCACCGAACAGAACACGTCGCCCTCGTTCCACTGCTGGCCGGACAGGTCCGCCACCATCGTCAGGTAACCGCGCAGGATGACCTGGAAGCCACCGACGCGCTCGCAGGAGCGGGCATTCATCTTGTGCGGCATCGCGGAGGAACCAACCTGGCCCTCCTTGAAGCCTTCAGTCACGGTTTCGTTGCCAGCCATGAGGCGAATGGTCGTTGCCAGCGAGGAAGGCCCAGCGCCCAGCTCCACCAGCGCGGAAACAGCATCAAAGTCGAGGGAGCGCGGGTAGACCTGGCCCACCGAGTTGAAGACGCGGGAGAATCCCAGGTGATCCGCAATGCGGGTCTCCAACGCGGCGAGCTTGTCTTCGGATCCGCCCATGAGGTCGAGCATGTCCTGCGAAGTGCCCATCGGGCCCTTGATGCCGCGCAGCGGATAGCGGCTCAGCAGCGATTCCACGCGCTCGATGCCCAGCAGGAGCTCGTCGGCAGCGGAGGCGAAACGCTTGCCCAGGGTCGTGGCCTGAGCGGCGACGTTGTGGGAACGGCCCGCCATCACCAGCGTTTGGTACTGCGCGGCACGCTCACCGATGCGCGAAACCACCGCGATGGCCTTATCGCGGGTTAGCTCCAAAGAACGCAGAATCTGCAGCTGCTCCACGTTCTCCGTCAGGTCACGCGAGGTCATGCCCTTGTGGATGTGCTCGCAGCCGGCTAGGGCGTTGAACTCCTCGATGCGCGCCTTGACGTCGTGGCGCGTAACGCGCTCACGCTCCGCGATGGAGGCGAGGTTGACGTTCTCAACCTGCGCCTCGTAAGCAGCGATAGCCGAGACAGGGATGTCGACGCCAAGATCCTTCTGCGCCGTCATCACCGCAATCCACAGCTGGCGCTCCAGGATGATCTTGTGTTCCGGGGACCAGATTTCAGCCATCTCTGGGGAGGCGTATCGAGCGGACAGGACGTTGGAAATGTTCTTCTTTTCAGCCACGTCGCTCATTATTCCACGCCGCACCCCAAAGGAGGCATTATCAGGGGATTAGATGCTAATCTGCCCCTTCTCCGCCGGCAGTGCAATGTCCGTGCGGAAGAAGCTGCCCTCCAGCTCGATGCCGCCGAGAACCTCGTAGGCGGCTGCGCGGGCATCAGCGAGGGTGGCACCGCGACCGAGAACGTTGAGGACGCGACCACCGTTGGAGACGTAGCCGCCCTCCCCCGTGGTGGTACCGGCGTGCAGAACCCGGGTGGGATCATCAAGATCCGGCGAGGCAATCGGATCGCCCTTGCGCGGCGAAGCCGGGTAGCCCTCGGCGGCCAGCACCACGGTGACGGCATAGCCGTCTTCCCACTCCAGCGGCGCCAGCTCCGCTAGCTGTCCGGTAGCGGTGGCATTCAGGACCTCTCCGAGCGGAGATTTCAGCAAAGCGAGCACCGCCTGCGTTTCCGGGTCACCGAAGCGGGCATTGAATTCCACCACGGCTGGGCCTTCCTTGCCCCACGCCAGGCCGGCGTACAGCAAGCCAGAGTACGGGGTGCCACGCTTGACCATTTCCTTAGCCACGGGGACGCAGACTTCGTCGACGATGCGCTGGACGCCGTCGGCAGGCAGCCACGGCAGCGGGGTGTAGGCGCCCATGCCGCCGGTGTTGGGGCCCTCATCGTTGTCGTAGGCGCGCTTGTGGTCCTGCGCTGGGAGCAGCGGGACGACGGTCTCGCCGTCCACCAAGCAGAACAGGGAGACCTCCGGGCCGTCGAGGAAGGACTCGAGCAGCACCGGGTTGCCCACGGCGTGAACCGCATCAACGTGCGCGCGGGCCGCGTCGCGGGACTCGGTCACCACGACGCCCTTGCCGCCGGCCAAGCCGTCGTCCTTAACCACGAAGTGCGGGCCGAAACGATCGAGGGCGGCCTCGATGTCCTCATCGCTGGTGCCGGGGGCGAGCTGCTCCGCGCGGGCGGTGCGCACGCCGGCGGCCGCCATCACGTCCTTAGCAAAGGCCTTGGAACCTTCGATCTGTGCCGCGCTTGCCGACGGCCCGAAGACCGCGATGCCGCGCTCACGCAGTGCATCCGCCACGCCTTTCACCAGCGGCACCTCCGGTCCAATGACGACGAGGTCCGCTGCGATGTCCACTGCCAGCTCCGTCATGCGTGCAGGATCGTCCACCTGGGAATACTCCGGGTGGACGGTGGCCTGCATCTTATGCGCCGGGGAACCGGGGGCAATGTGCAGATCGGTAACAGAAGGGTCAGCTTTCAGGCCGGTGAGCAGGGCGTGTTCGCGGCCGCCCGAGCCGATAACGAGAATGCGCATGCCGTCTATCTTAACTGGCGGTAGCCTAGGGGCCATGTCTTCCGTATTTACAAAGATCATCGAGGGCGAGCTGCCTGCTCGCTTTGTGTACCGCGACGAGAAGTGCGTGGCGTTTTTGTCCATCGAGCCGCTGCGTTATGGCCACACCTTGGTGGTGCCGGTCGAAGAGGTCGATAAGTGGACTGACCTCGATTCAGAAACCTGGGCACACCTCAACGAGATCGCTCTAGAGATCGGTGGCGCCATCAAGACGGCCTTCGACACCCCACGCACCGGCTACATCATCGCTGGCTTCGACGTTCCCCATACCCACATCCACCTCTTCCCCACCGAGAAGATGGAAGACTACGACTTCGCCAAGGCCTTCGCTGCCGACGCCACCGACCCCGCCGCCATGGACGAGGCCGCCGCGCGCATCCGCCAGCACCTCGGCACGGACGAGGATGGCCGCCGCGACAGCTAAGAGCTGACTGCTACCTTTCGGCAGCTAGGCACTAGCTGCCGCCTTGGGCAGGCAGATGGTGAAGACCGCTCCGCTGCCCAGCTCCGAATCCACGGAGATTGAACCGCCGTGCTGCTCGACGAGTGATTTCACGATGGCCAAGCCCAAACCCGAGCCACCCGTATCGCGGGTGCGCGAGGTGTCTGCACGGTAGAAGCGCTCAAAGATATGGGCCACGTCTTCGGGGGAGATGCCCTTGCCGTCATCGGCAACGTCGATAAGCACGTGCTCCTCGTCGTCGCGCAAGGTCAGCGTCACCGACGCCTCCTCGCCGCCGTGGCGGATACCGTTGGATACCAAATTGAGCAGCACTTGGTGCAGGCGGTCCGCGTCACCGTTGACCATTGGAATCCCGGAGGCCTCGTTGTTGACGTTGATGGTGCGGCCCGCAAAAGCCGCCCGCGCCGAGGAACCCACTGACAGCACAAGTTCCAGCATGTCAACCTCGCGCATGTCCAGGCGCGAGCCCTCCGCGCGCGTCAGGGCCAGCAGATCCTCCACGAGCAACGACATCCGCTTAGACTCGGCATCGATCTTGCTGAAGACAAACTCCGCATCCTGGGTAGCCCCCGAGCGGTACAGCTCCGTGTAGCCGCGCAGGCTGGTCAGCGGCGTGCGCAGCTCGTGGGAGGCATCGCCGACGAAGCGGCGCATTTGCTGTTCTTTTTCCTGCGCATCGACGACGGAATTCTGCAGCTGCCCCAGCATGACGTTGAGCGCTGCAGCAAGCTGCCCCACTTCAGTGTGCAACGGCCACTCCGGCACGCGCTTGTCCAGGTTGCCCGCCGCGATTTGGGAAGCCGTTTTCTCGACCACGCGCAGCGGCCGCAGCGCCCGGTGGATCAGCCACATGCCCACCACCGCGATGATCAGCATGACCAAGGCCGCGATGATCACCTGGACAATCGCCAACCCTTTCAGGATGGAGTTTTCCGTCGTCATGTCTTTGGCGACGACCACCACGGAACCATCCCGTTGGAGTTTGGCCACGGCCCGCCATTCGGTCTCGCCCTGAATCGAGCGCACGGTGGTGGGTTCCCCGCCGACGATCACGTTGCGTGCATCGGGCAACGCCGCGATGGGCCGCGTGGTCACCACGGAGCCATCGGGATAGTACGCCAGCGCCACATAGTCCGTCGGGGGTCGGCGGCTTCCGTCCTGCGGCATATAAAAGGACTCGTCGAGGTTGCTGGCCCAGGAGCTGTGGGCGTCGTTAAGCTCGGTGTCCACTCGGGTGTAGAGCACGTTGCGCATGATCGACGACACCGCCAGGGAGGACATGGCCAGGCCAAGCCCCGATACCAGCACCATGAGGACAAGTAGCCACGTGCGCAGGGGCAGCGCTTTGGGGCGCTGCATACGCCGGCGCGGGGCTTTATCCCGCACCAGCGTCACCCCGGATTGTGGGGCCTGAATATTCGCGGTGGGTTCGCTCATAGTGGATGAGCCTACGAGCGCGGCATGCGCAGCACGTAACCGACACCGCGGACGGTGTGAATAAGCGGGGTATCGCCGGTATCAATTTTGCGGCGTAGGTAGGAAATGTAGGACTCGACCACGTTGCCGTCACCACCAAAGTCGTAGTGCCAGACATTATCCAGAATCTTGGACTTGGACAGCACCACCTCGCGGTTCTGCATGAGGTAGCGCAGCAGGTTGAACTCGGTGGGCGAAAGCTCCACGATCTCCCCCGCCTTGGTGACCTCATGGGTGTCATCGTTGAGAGTGAGGTCGGCATAGGTCATGGTGGCGTCGCCGTCTTGGTCATCCACCGCGTTACCGCGGCGCAGAATCACGCGCAAGCGGGTGATGACCTCTTCCAGGCTGAAGGGCTTGGTGACGTAATCATCCGCGCCAATGGTCAGGCCGTGGATGCGCTGGTCCACGCTGTCCTTGGCGGTCAGGTAGAGCACGGGGCCGTCGAGGCCCTCTGCGCGTAGCTTGCCCAGCAGCTCAAAGCCGTCCATGCCCGGCATCATGACGTCCATGATGTAAGCGTCTGGATTGATCTCACGCGCGATGCGCAGGGCCTCGTTGCCGGAGTTGGCGCTGTGTACGTCGAAACCTTGAAACTTTAGGGAGACGGTGAGCAACTCAACGATATTGGGCTCGTCATCGACGACAAGTACCTTGACGTCCTTCGAATCATCCATGGTCCCGCTTTGGTCCTTTCTCCGCTTCTCCTGACGCCTGGTGGCGCCAGGGATATCTCATTCAAGGTGAGAAGTATTGCACTCTGGCTTCCAAGGGTACTGAGCGGAGTCTGTACGTGCGCTGTGAACCGACTAGTCCCAGGCGAGATTGTCCAGATCCACCCCTTCCGCCTGGGCTTGCGCCTCAATCAGCTGGCGCAAATAGTCGGCGTTACCGCGGTAAGTCTCGTTAAACCGCGGGTCCTCGCAGTACATGCGCGCCAGGATCACCTGCTTGGACCTCGACACCGGGTACCACTGGGCGATGAGGGCGCGGTGCTTGTCGACGATCTCCTTCGCCTCCTCGCCGCCCGGTTCAAGTCCTGCGTCCGCGGCCTCCTCTAGCTCGGCCGCAAAGTTCTCATGGTCCACTGAGAATTCCTCCCAGTCCTTCTTTCCCATCGAATCTGCGACGGCCGCACTGGCCGCCCATTCTTTGCTGTCTCCCCACTTCTCGTGGGCTTCTTCCTGCAGTTGGGGCCATGCGTCACCCAGGTTCCGCACTTTTTGGCTGGGGCTTAGGTTCTTATCCATTTCGGTCTCCTCAATTAGTCTTTCCACTGCGTACAACATGGCGTCGACGTTGGCTCGCCGCTTCTGCAAGGCCTCGTGTTGGGCGCGGAGGCGGGGCAGGGTGGCGGACGAGGGGGCATCGAGAAGCACTGCGATGTCCTTCAGCTCAATCCCGACGCTGCGATAAATCAGGATGTCCATCCCGCGTTGCACATCGTCTTCGGTGTAGAGGCGGTGATCGCCCCCGGTGCGCCACTGGGGGCTAAGCAGGCCGATGTCATCCCAGTGCCGCAGGGTGCGGGTGGTGACTTTCAAAATTCCGGCCACATCGCCGATGCTGTAGTCGTTACGCATGTCGTTGAGCCTAAAAGTTCACGTCACGTTAAGTGCAACTCCATCCACTCGGCAGGTGTTTTTGCCTACGATAATGAAGCATGACGCAAGCCTCGAAGCGCACTGACCGCCTCACCGTGGCTGCTTGGGCCCTGTGGGACTGGGGTTCGGCCGCCTTCAACGCGGTGCTCGTGACGTTTATTTTCTCGGTCTATCTCACCGATTCGGTGGGCCAGCAGATTGACTCGCAGTTCACCCCGGCGCAGTGGCTGTCGTGGTCCATGACGGTGGCGGGCCTGGTGATCTTTGCGGTGACCCCCGTGATGGGGCAGCGCTCTGACCGGTTGGGCACGCGGCGTCGCGCGCTGGGCTTCTGGTCGCTGCTGACCTTCCTGGTCATGGCCAGCCTGTTCTTCATCCGCAATGATGCGCCCGCGTATTTCTGGCTCGGCCTCATCGGCCTAGCGGTAGGTTCGGTGACCATCCAATTCGCGGAGGTCAACTACTTTGCCCAACTCAACCAGGTGGCCACCGAGGACAGAGTGGGCCGCGTATCCGGCCTGGGCTGGTCGGCAGGCTATTTCGGCGGCATCGTACTGCTGCTCATCTGCTACTTCGGCTTCGTCTCCGGCGAGGGCGGCGGACTGGGGCTGTCCACGGAGGGTGGCTGGAATGTTCGGCTCGTGGCACTGCTTTCGGCGGCGTGGTTTGGGCTGTCTGCCATCCCCGTGTTGCTGCGCGTGCCGGAGATTGCACCGTCGGGTGAAAGAACGGGCGGCCTCGCGGCCTCTTACCGGGAGCTATGGCGCACGGTGCACACGCTGTGGCGGGAGGACCGCAACGCCTTTGCCTTCCTCTTCGCTTCTGCCATCTTCCGCGATGGCCTGTCCGCGGTGTTTAGCTTCGGCGCCGTGCTGGGCGTATCCGTCTATGGGCTTTCGCCTGGCGACGTCCTCATCTTCGGTGTTGCCGCCAACGTTGCCGCCGCGCTGGGCGCGGTAGCGGGCGGGCTTATCGACGACCACGTGGGGCCCAAAGCCATCATCCTCACCTGCCTGGCCATCTTGACGCTCATGGCCGGGATCATGTTTGTGGCGCAGGGGCCGACGGCCTTCTGGATCTGCGGGCTCATCCTGTGTCTCTGCGTCGGACCGGCCCAGGCCTCCGCCCGCGGCTTCTTGGCGCGTGTGGCCCCGCCGGGGCGCGAAGGCGAGATGTTTGGCCTCTACGCCACGACCGGCCGAGCCGTGGCGTGGTTGACGCCCTTCCTCTTTGGCGTCTTCGTTTCCCTCCTCGGGCAGGGAGATCGGGGAGGCGTGCTCGCCATCGGGCTAGTCTTGCTCGTTGGCGCGCTGGTCCTCATCCCAGTCAAAGACCCCGCGAAGGCATAACGCTTTCGCGGGGTGGAACCGCAGGGTGTGGGTCCCTTTTAATGTGCGGCGCTTAACGCCGACACATTAAAAGTCCTGCGGGCGCGGAATATTGCGCAGGTTGGACTTCGCCATGGAGAGCATCTGGCCCACGCCACCACCGAAGACGGTGCGGGTTGCCGCCTTGGAGAATCCGAGCAGCTGCTCAAAGGTCAGTGTGGGCGGCAGGGAGAGGGCGTTGGGGTCGGTGACGACGTCGATAAGCGCAGGCCCATCGTAGGCCAAGGCCTCCTTGATGAGGCGCGGCGCATCCTTCGGATCCTCGATGCGGAAGTGCTTGATGCCCGCACCCTCCGCAATCTTGGCGTAGTTGACGTGCTCGTGGTCGGTCTCATGCTCCGGCAGGCCCTGGACCAGCATCTCCAACTTGACCATGCCGAGGGAAGAGTTGTTGAACACGAACATCTTCACCGGCAGGTTGTGCAGCTTCACCGTGAGCAGCTCGCCCATGAGCATGGACAGCCCACCGTCGCCGGAGAAGGTGATGACCTGGCGGTCCGGGTGCGCTGCCTGCGCACCGATGGCCATCGGCAGGGCGTTGGCCATGGTGCCGTGGCGGAAGGAACCGATCTGCTCGCGCTTGCCGTTCGCAGTAATGTAGCGCGCGCCCCAGACATTGCACATGCCGGTATCGACGGTGAAGATGGCGTCTTCATCGGCCTGCTGGTCAATGAGGTCGGCGATGTACTCCGGATGGATCGGCGTGTGCTTCTCGACGCCGGAGGTGTAGGCCTCAACGACGTGATGCAGCTTGTCGTAGTGCTTTTTCAGCATCTTGTCGAGGAAGGAGCGGTCCTTCTTTTCATCGACGTGCGGCAGGATGTTCTCGATGGTGGCGGCGACATCGCCCGTCACCGGGTACTTGATGCGGGTGCGGCGGCCAATGTGGGAGCCATCGATGTCGACCTGGGCCACGTTGGCATCCGGCAGGAAGTCGTTATAGGGGAAGTCCGTGCCCAGCAGGATGAGCAGGTCTGCCTCGTGGGTGGCCTCGTGCGCCGCGCCGTAGCCGAGCAGGCCGGACATGCCGACGTCGAAGGGGTTGTCGTACTGGATGTACATCTTGCCGCCCAGGGCGTGGCCGATGGGAGCCTTGATCTTCTCGGCCAGCGCAAGGACCTGCTCGCGCGCACCCTTGACACCAGCACCGACGAAGAGGGCGACGGTCTTGGCCTCGTTGATGGCCTGGGTCAGCGCGGCGGCCTCTGCCGGGTCCGGGTAGACAACCGGACGGCCGGAGGAAATCACGGAGGAGGTGAAGGTGTCCTCTTCCGCCTCTTGAGTGGAGACATCACCCGGGATAACGAGGACGGACACGCCCTTGCCGGCCATGGTGCTCTGAATGGCATGGTGCAAGACCACGCCTCCCTGCTCAGCGGAGTTGACCATCTCGCAGTAGCCGGAGCACTCCTGAAAGATGGCCTCAGGGTGGGTTTCCTGGAAGAACTTCGAGCCGATCTGGCGGGAAGGAATGTGGCTGGCTAGGGCAAGGACCTTGGCGCCGTTGCGGTGGGCGTCGTAAAGCCCCTGAATAAGGTGCGTATTTCCCGGGCCGCAGGAGGCGGCGCACACGGCGAGGTTGCCGGTGGTGAGGGAATCCGCCTCAGCGGCGAATGCCGCGGCCTCTTCGTTGCGGACGTGGACCCACTCGATGGAGGACTGCCGCACCGCGTCCACGATGGGGTTGAGGGAATCACCGACAAGCCCATAGATGCGCTTAACTCCCTGGGCTTCCAAGGTTTCTACGAGTTGCGTGGCGTAATTGCGTGCCATGTTGTACCTCTCTAACTTTTATCGCTAACGGACCCCAGTGTTCTCCCTCCCGGTGGTGTTTCGCCACCATAAAGCTGCCTTCTCACGTCACGCGCACTTTGTGACTTTAACAACAAGTCAACATTCAAGACTTTGAAACTGTAACGACCGTTCGCTATAGTTTCGCAGCATGACAGACGTTCACACGAAAGCCTCCGCAGAGGCCTTAAGCACCTCAGCGACCCGACGGTGGATCTTTTTTAGTGTCATCTCCTTGGGTCTGCTCATGATCGGCTTGGACAACTCGATCCTTTACAC
Source organism: Corynebacterium sp. HMSC074A09 (assembly GCF_001811545.1). Taxonomy (NCBI): domain Bacteria; kingdom Bacillati; phylum Actinomycetota; class Actinomycetes; order Mycobacteriales; family Corynebacteriaceae; genus Corynebacterium; species Corynebacterium sp. HMSC074A09. The sequence goes on from NZ_KV805147.1 coordinate 57,837, forward strand.
TGCCCTGCCGGAGCTCTCCGAGCAGCTGCACGCCACCTCGCTGCAGCAGCTGTGGATCATCAACGCCTACGCGCTCATGCTCGCCGGCCTCCTCCTAGGCACCGGCACGTTAGGTGACAAGATCGGTCACCGCCGCATGTTCGTCATCGGCCTGTGGGTCTTCGGCATCGCTTCGCTGGCCGCCGCACTCGCCCCCGGCGCGTGGGAGCTCGTCGCCGCTCGCGCCTTCCTAGGTCTCGGTGCGTCCATCATGATGCCCGCTACCCTGGCGCTGATTCGCCTGACCTTTGAGGATGAGATTGAGCGCAACACCGCCATCGGCATTTGGGGCTCCATCGCCGTCGTCGGCGCGGCGGCGGGCCCCACGGTAGGCGGCTTCTTGCTCGAGCATTTCTGGTGGGGATCGGTCTTTTTGGTCAACGTGCCCATCGTCATCATCGCGCTCATCCTCACCGCCTTCCTCGCCCCGCCTAATGTGGCGAACCCGGCGAAGCAGTGGGATTTCTTGTCTTCCCTTTACGCGCTGATCACGCTGGCTTCGCTGGTGCTCGTCATCAAGTCTGTCGCCAGCTCCCATCTCAACGCCATGCTTATTGGCGGCGCGCTGGCTGCCTGTCTCATCGGTGCCATCCTCTTCACTCGCCGCCAGCACAAACTGAAGGAGCCGCTTCTCACCTTCGATATCTTCCGCTCGCCCATCTTCAGCGGCGGCGTGTTGGCCGCAGCCGGCGCCATGTTTGGCATGGCAGGGCTGGAAATGACCACCACGCAGAAGCTGCAGTTGGTGGACCTCTACTCCCCGCTGCACGCTGGGCTCATCATTTCCCTCATCGCGATTGCGGCGCTGCCGATGTCCGCGCTGGGCGGGGCTAACCTGCACCGCTGGGGTTTCTTGCCCATCATCGCTGGCGGCTTCCTCGCCATGGCAGCGGGCATTGGCGGCGTGGTGTGGGGCGGCACGCACGAGGTCTTCCCCGCATACCTGGCTGGTCTGTTCATCACTGGCCTCGGCGCGGGGTTCGTGATGTCGGTGTCCTCCACTGCCATCATCGGTGCCGCTCCTGCGTCACGCTCCGGCATGGCCGCGGGTGTGGAGGAAGTGTCCTATGAGTTTGGCACACTGCTGTCGATTGCGGTCACTGGATCAGTGCTGCCAATGCTCTACAAGAGCGGACTGCCCGAGGACATCCAGGACTTAGGCATGGAAGCACTCCACAACCCCGCACTCGCGGAGGCCGCCGGCGCCGCGTATAACGACGCCTACCTAGCCACCGCCGCTGGGCTCGGCGTAGTCATGCTCATTTTTGCCGCGGTCACCGGCTGGTGCTTCCGCAGCAATCCAACCTCAGGAGGTGCCGATGCCCCGCGTTAGTAAAAAGGTCGAGGCGCTCGAAAAAGCGCTCGCCATCATCGAAGAGGATGGCGTTCACGCGCTGACCTACGATTCCCTGGCCACCGCCACAGGCATGAGTAAGTCTGGGCTCATCTACCACTTCCCCACCCGCCACGAGCTGCTCATTGACTGCCACAAGCTCTGCGCGGAGCGCTGGGAGGAAGAGCTCGTCGGTCTCTCCGACGGCAAGACGGCAGACCAGCTGAGCCCGCGCCAGCGCTACCGTGCCGCGCTGGAGTCCATGGGAAAGAATGACCCGCTCATTGAATTGCTCATGTCCATCCACTCACAGTCCCATCCGGACTTCCAGAAGGTGTGGAGGGACGTCGACAGGCGCTGGCTCCCCGATCCTGCCTCGGAGGATGAATCCGTCGTGCTGGCTTCAATCATCGCCGACGGCCTGTGGGTCCACGATCACCTCACCGACCGCCCCCTACCGCCGCAAAGGCGCCGCGCGCTTATCGACGTCGCCTTGGGCCACCTCGCCGAATAGGCCCGAAAAGAGAGAAAGGGCCTTGAAAAAGGCCCTTTTGAGCTGGAGACGAGACTTGAACTCGCAACCTACGCATTACAAGTGCGTTGCGCTACCAATTGCGCCACTCCAGCACCGCGGCTCATCCGCTATGGGGAATCGTACCTGAGCCCACCCCATGGACGGAAAGCCAGGGTGGTTGCACTGCGAAAAAGCGGCCGTCAGGGGCCCGAAAAGCACTGGCAGGTGCATAAATCCGCGGCAGTTACTAAAGTGCTGACTTACCGAACCCAGAAGTGTTGTTGAGGTCTTTCTTTTCCGTGTCTGTTCTTTCTTCCTTGCGCCAGCGCCTGCTATACCGGTCGGCTCCGGTCGCCACCATCGACGCCGCTAAGGCCGCACCGCCGCCCTCCCCGCTCGCCCCTGTTGATCTCACCGATCCGGCCCAGGTCACCGGCGTCATGGAGATCGCCGCGCGCGTCGGCGAAATCCTGATTGCAGCGGGCTCAGCCAATACCGACGTGCAGGCACAGATTCACCTCGTCGCATCCTCCTATGGCCTGCACTACTGCCACGTGTCGATCCTGATGAACACCATCACTATCCACACCGCCATCGGCACAGGGCCGGATCGGCACAACCTCCACGTCTTCCGCGTGGCGCCGAGCATCGCCGTGGATTTCACCAAACTATCCGCCGTTGACAGGCTCATCCGCTCCATCCATTCCGGTGCTACGCCACCGGCAATGGCGGAGAAGATCTTGGATGACATCGATGCGATGAAGAACCCCTATTCCAAGACCACCATCGTCAGCGCGTGGGGTGCCATGGGTGGATTCATCGCCGTGATGCTGGGCGGTGACCTTCTCGTCGGTGTTGTCACCTTCCTCATTTCGGCACTCATCATGGGCACGAATATGTTCCTCGCCGGCTACCGGCTGCCGCCGTTCTATCAGAACCTTGTCGGCGGCCTGCTTGCCGTCATTCCCGCGGCCATCCTCTACAACGTTTTCGCGCGATTTGGCATCCAGATGCTGCCCTCCCAAATCATCGGTTCCGGCATCGTCGTGCTGGTGGCGGGACTAACGCTCGTACAGTGCCTCGTGGACGGCATCACCCGCGCACCCGTGACCTCGTCCGCGAAGTTCTTTGAGGCTCTCATGTCCACCGGCGCCATCATCGCCGGCGTGGGCCTGGGTATCCAGGTGGCGTCGTGGTTGGGCTTTAGCCTTCCCCCACTAGCCACGCTCGCCCCGCCCGTCTATCACCAAATCCCACTGCTCGTACTGTGCGGCGGCATCGGCTCCGCCGCCTTCGCACTGGCGCTGGGAGCCTCCTGGTCCGAGGTCACCATCTCCGGTCTCACGGCCGCCGCCGGTATGGTGTTCTACTACTTCCTCGTCGTCTTCTTGGGCGTCGGGGCCGTCATTGCCTCGGGCATTTCTGCCGCAGCGGTGGGCTTGGCCGGCGGCCTGCTCTCCCGTCGCTACATGATGCCGCCACTCATCACCATGATCGTGGGCTATACGCCCATGCTTCCAGGCCTGACGTTGTACCGCGGCATGTACGCCATGCTCAACGAGCAGCTCATCACCGGCCTGACCAACCTGGCCAGCGCCCTCGCCATCGCCGGTGCACTTGCCGCCGGCGTGGTCTTCGGCGAGCGAGTCGCCCGCCGCCTGCGCCGCCCGCAGTACTTCCGCCCCTACACCGCCTTCAAGCGCCTGGGCACGTTCTCCTTCGCGCGCGCCACCCGCCTGGCGCAGCGCGCCCGTATCCCGCGCGTGCCCCTGTCTCCCTTCGCCCCGCGCCACAATCTGCCGGCCCCGCCGCCGCAATATGGGCCCAAACCACCGACACCCGCACAGCAGGCGCGCTTCCAGCAGGGCGATGCCATCACGGACATGTGGCCCGTTACCACGCAATTTCCGGCGCAGCGCCCCACCTACACGGTGCCCGGCAAAGATGACCCGAGCGCCCCAACGAAGTCGCAATAGCGTAGAATAGCCGGTCTGAAAGCTTTCATACTTCATCCCAGGAGGACTCCGTGCCACCAAAGGTCACAGATACCCAGCCCGCGGCTGACCAGACTCACGCAGTAGAGGAGGAGACCGCCCGCTCCGCGCGCCGCGTTGTCGCCACCTATGCGGAGGATTTCCTCGACGGCGTGACCCTCATGTCGATGCTGGGCGTCGAGCCAGAAGGCTTGGTCCACCGCAAGGTGCTGGCCGAGCAAGCCGATGCTGCCCCCAAGAAGAGCAGCAAGAAGGCCACGAAGAAGGCTTCTAAGAAATCCACGAAGAAGACGACTAAGAAGGCCACCAAGAAGACAACTAAGAAGGCCACGAAGAAGGCAACTAAAAAGGCCGCAAAGAAGGCCTAGCTATGTCCGGGCGCACCAATAGCTTCGTCGTCGTAGCCAATCGCCTGCCAGTGGACCTCGAGACCGCCGCCGATGGCACCCGCGAGTGGAAGGCCTCCCCCGGCGGCCTCGTCACCGCGCTCTCCCCGGTCTTGGAAGAACACCAGGGCTGCTGGGTGGGGTGGCCGGGCGTAGCCGACGAAGCTCCCGAGCCCTTCACCACGGATAACGGTGTCCTCCTTCACCCGGTGCGCCTGACACAGGAGGATTTTGAGGCCTTCTATGAGGGCTTTTCCAACGCCACCCTGTGGCCGCTCTACCACGACCTCATCGTCACCCCCGTCTACAACCGCGACTGGTGGGATGCCTACCGCGAGGTCAACCTGCGTTTTGCCAACGAGGTAGCAACCGTCGCCGCAGAGAATGCCACGGTGTGGGTGCAGGACTATCAGCTCCAGCTCGTCCCCGGCATCCTGCGCCAGCTACGCCCCGACCTCACCATTGGATTCTTCCTGCACATTCCCTTCCCGTCCCCGGATCTCTTCCGCCAGTTGCCGTGGCGTGAGGAGTTGGTGCAGGGGCTTCTCGACGCCAACCTGATCGGCTTCCACCTCGAATCCAACGCCCGCAATTTCTTGGAGCTGGCCCGCACCCAAGGGCTGGACGTAGAAGGGGAGGTCAGCACCCGCGCGGTCACCGCTCGCATCGTGACCGGTAGCGGGCATTCTGTCGGGGTAGGCGCTTTCCCCATTTCCATTGCGGCGGGTGAATTCGCTGACGGAGGCGATGCGGGGGACGTCGCCCAGCTGCGTGCTGAGTTGGGTAACCCCAAGCACGTCATTTTGGGTGTGGACCGTCTGGATTACACAAAGGGGATCCTGCAGCGCCTCACCGCCTTCGAGGAGCTCCTCGAGACCGGTGCGCTGGACCCACACGAGGTAACCTTCGTCCAGCTGGCTACTCCTTCGCGCGAACGCATCGACCATTACCGCGCCACGCGTTCAAAGGTGGAGGAGGCCGTGGGCCGCATCAATGGCCGCTTTGGGCGCCTCGGCGCGCCGGTGGTGCATTACCAGCACAGTTCCGTACCGAAGGACGTCCTGCGGCGTTATTACCGGCTCGCGGACATCATGCTGGTCACGCCGTTTAAGGACGGTATGAACCTAGTGGCCAAGGAATACGTGGCCTCCCACGGCGATGGGACAGGAGCGCTCGTGCTCTCCGAGTTTGCGGGCGCGGCAGCAGAGCTTACCCAAGCCAACCTGTGCAATCCCTTCGACATCGAATCCATCAAACGTGCGCTGCTCTCCGCGGTCAAGGCACTGGAGGAATCCCCCGAGACCATGCGCGAGCGCATGATTGCTATGAACGAGCAGGTGCGCCGGCACGATATCGCGCTGTGGTCGCAGTCCTTCCTCGGCGCACTGAACCAGGAGGAAGCATGATGCGGCGCCGGCTCACCGCTGTGCTCAGTACTGTGCTGCTTGCGCTTGGCCTAGCTGGATGCAGCTCCGCTGAGGAGGAACCTGCCCCGCGCGGCGATGACCGCATCGTGGGCAAGGATTGGCAGGTCATCAACCTCTACACCTCACCGGACGCTCCTTCCTCCCTCCCTGCCGATACCGCGCAGGTGCCGCACATGAGTTTCGGTGAGCACACTGCGGTGGGCTCAACTGGCTGCGTACCGTTTACCGCTGAGGTGTCCTTCCACAAGGATGACAAAACCTCCACGATCTGGGAGGGCGACGTCATGCGGGTGGAGAAAGCCACCTATGAAAGCCCACCGCGAAGCGGCGACTGCGAGGGCTCGATGCAATGGGCTGATTCGCTGATGCGCAACCTCATCGCCGAAGGCCATGAGTTCGACTTCGCGCTCAACCCCAACAACCAACTCGTGTTGACGCTGCGCACCGACAAGGTGGATTCACCGATTATCCGCATGGCCGCGCTATAGCTCCGAAGTTTCAGCGCTAGGGTGGGGAGCATGATTGATGCTCTCGCCGCCGCCGAACATTTAGCGGTTGTTTCCGACTTCGATGGCACCTTGGCCGGCTTCGCGCGCAACGCCTACGCAGTGCGCCCCGAGCAGCGCTCGCTGGATGCTCTCGCTGCCTTGGCGCAACTACCTAACACCACCGCGGCAGTGCTCTCTGGGCGCCACCTCGATGGCCTGATGCGAGTATGCCCGCTGCGCGAGCCGGTGCTTTTTGGTGGCTCGCATGGGGCCGAATCCTCGTGGGAAGAATCCGCGCTCACCCCGGAGATGGAAGCCTACTTGGCCAAGAAGGAAGCGGAAATCAAGGAGATTATCGCCCGCCACCCCGGCGCGGAGCTGGAGATCAAACCTTTCCAGCGGGTGCTGCACCTGCGGGCGCTGGAGTTGCAAGACCCGGACGCCGCCGCTGCTGCTTATGCGGAAGGCGAGGCCTTAAGCGCCGATGGTTTCCCCAAGACTGCGGGCAAGTGCGTCGTCGAGTTCTCCGCAACGCAGGCCACGAAGGGCACGTGGATTGACAAGCTTCGTCACCGCGTCGGGGCCACAGCGGTGGTCTTTTTAGGGGATGACACCACCGACGAAGACGGCTTCGCCGCGCTCAATCAGCCGCCGGACCTCGGTGTCAAGGTTGGTGAGGGCGCAACGCAGGCGGCGCTGCGCGTGCCCGATATCGCGGCGGTGACAGAGTTCCTCGAAGAACTCGCCGCCGCTCGCGCGCAGCACAGCTCTTAAGCCCCGACCGGCGCCACGGTGCGCCCCGGGCGGAAGGTGGTCTCCAACAACACGCGCGGCACCTCGCCGCGCCCCTCGATGAGGCTGGCCAGCATGCGCCCCGCCGCCGCCCCCTTTTCCTTGTTCGGCTGCACGACGGTGCTCAGGCCCAGCGCCAGGGCCGGCGCGATGCCATCGAAGCCGGTGACGGAGAGCTGCTCGGGAACCGCGATTCCATGATCGCGCGCATAAGCCATAACCCCGAGCGCCATCGAATCCGTCGTGCACAACACCGCGGTGAGATCCGGGTACTTAGTCAGCAGCTCCTCCGCGGCCGCGTAAGCCGTACGCGAATCGTTGATGTGTCGCGTCACCACGGGGATGTCTGCAGGATCGAGTCCCGCGTCTGCAAAAACATCGAGCGCACCCAATACACGTGAGCGCTGCACGTGCATGTCCGCCGCGGCCAGTTGTGCAGCCGTCACTTCGCCGTCGAGGCGCTCGCGGTGTAGGCGGATGGCAAGGATACCGATGCGGGTATGGGAGGCGTCGACAAGCGCCTGCGCCGCCGGGGCAATCGCGGCGCGGTCATCGATGCCCACGAAGGGCAAGCCCGAATCCGTGGGCTGGTCACACACCACCACCGGCAGGCCACGGCGCTGCACGGCGTCGAGGTAAGCATCTCCCGCCGCCACGGAATAGACCACGAAACCGTCGACGGCAGCCGAACCTACGAGCTGCGCTGCCTGGGCGTCGTTGGGCGCGCCGGCGGTATCCGGCCCGGCAGGGATGAGAGTCAACGTCGTGCTCGCCCCCGCCGAGGCCTCCGCCATGCCGGCGAGGAAATCCACCGAGGCCATGTCCTCGAAGGCATAGGAAAGGTGCTCGGTGAGCAGAACACCCAGTGAACCTTGGCGGCGCGTGCGCAAGCTGCGTGCGGTGGGATCCGGGCCTGTGTATCCACGCTCAGCCGCGGCGGCGAGGATGCGCTCGCGGGTGGCAGGCGCCAGCTGGTCCGGCCGGTTGTACGCGTTGGACACCGTGGTGGGCGAAACCCCAAGTTCGGCCGCTAGGGAGGCCAGCGTCGTGCTGCGTTTGGACATGACGGCAACATTACCCGTTTTCAACTCATTATCATTTGACAACAATTTTCACTAAACGTAGAAATAGGGACATGACCACTTCCCTCTCACGCCGTGCTTTCCGACGTCCCACCGCTCTCCTCTTCGCAGCCACCCTGGGCGCCGCCTCGCTGACCGCCTGTTCCTCCAGCGGCGATAACGCCGATAGCGGCTCGGATGCCGGTTCCGACAAGGAGGCCATTCAGGTCGTCGCCTCGACCTCCATCTGGGCTGATGTGGCCCAGGCGGTCGTCAACACCGCGCAGACCGACGTCAACATCGACGTCCACCCCATCGTGAGCGGTAACAGCGTGGACCCACACCACTTCGAGCCCACCGCCGCGGACATCGCCCGCGCTAACGAGGCCGACGTCATCATCGCCGGTGGCGGCGGCTACGACGCCTGGCTCTACCAGGCCGTCAAGAACCAGGACCAGATCATTCACGCGCTCCCGCTGACCGCGCATGACCATGGCGACCATGCGCATGATGAGCATGATCATGGCGAGGAACACGAGCATGATCATGAAGAAGGGCACGACCATGCGCACGACCATGACGAGCGTGCGCATGACCATGCGCACGAACACGGGCATGACCATGACCACGCTCACGAAGGCGACACCGTGACCATGGACGAGGCCAAGAAGATCGCCGCCGAGCACCCCGAGCAGGTCACCAACATCGATGGCAACGAGCACGTGTGGTACGACGCCGCAGCCATCGAGAAGGTGGCGACCGAAGTGGCCGAGCTCGTTAACGAGACCAACCCAGAGGCTAAGGCCACCGCCGATCCGCTAGTCGAGCGCGTGGAGGGCCTGAAGGCACGCATCGAGAAGCTCCCGCAGCGCAACTACGCGCAGACCGAGCCCATCGCGGACTACATCTTCAAGTACACCGACAGCACCGACGCCACCCCGGAAGGCTACCGCAAGGCCACCGTCGCTGAGGGCGAGCCCACCGCCGCCGATTTGGCCCGCTTCCTTGAGGACATCAAGCAGGACAAGATCGACCTGCTCATCTTTAACCCACAGACCGAAACCGACATGACCAAGCGCATCCGCGCCGCCGCCGAGGATAAGAACATCCCGGTGGTAGAGATTGGTGAAACCCCGCCGGAGGGGACCAACTTCCTCGACTACTACGAGGAAGTCGTCAACGCACTCGAGGCTGTGTAAGTGCTCATCTCTTTTAAGAACGCCGCAGTAGAACCGCTGTGGTCGGACATGAACCTCGCCGTAGACCGCGGCGAGTTCATCGCCGTTTTAGGCCCCAACGGCGTGGGCAAATCCACGCTCCTCGGCACTATCTTGGGTACCCGCCAGCTCACCGCGGGCAGCGTGAACGTCAACTGCCGCGTGGGTTTTATCCCACAGCAAAGAATGTTTCCCCAAGACCTGCCCCTACGCGCCCGGGACCTCGTATCGCTCTCCCTGGCACACGGCACCCTGCGCAATCGACGCCCTGCTCGGGGCCGCGTCGACGAACTCCTCGCCGAAGTTGGCGCCACCGGCATTGCTGACCGCCGCGTGGGCCAGCTATCCGGCGGGCAGCAACAGCTCATCCGCCAGGCCCAGGCCCTGGCTAATAACCCAGAGCTCATCCTCGCGGACGAGCCGCTATTGTCCTTGGACCCGGCACGGCAACAGGCAACCGTCGCCAAGCTCGACGCCTGGCGCCACGAGCGCGGCACCTCCGTGCTTTTTGTTACCCACGGCATCAACCCGGTGCTGGGCGTGGTGGATAAGGTGCTCTACCTCGCGCCCAATGGTCACATGTTCGGCACGGTCGATGAGGTCATGCGCTCCGAAGTGCTCTCGGAACTCTATGGCTCCTCCGTGACAGTCCTCAACGTCGATGGGAGGCTCATCGTTGTCTAAATTCATCGAAGATACCCAGTACCTGCTGGGCGTTGATTTTGTGCAATCCTCGCTCATCGCCTGCGCGCTGCTCGGAATCCTTTCCGGAGTGATGACCTCACTCATCGTCCTGCGCCACATGTCCTTCTCTGTGCACGCCACCTCAGAGCTCGCGCTCATGGGCGCGGCCGCAGCGTTGCTGTTCGGTCTCAACATCGGCTTCGGTGTGATTGCCGGCGCCATCGTCGCGGCCATCATCCTGGCGGTGCTGGGGCTCAAGGGCCAACAAGACAGCGCTATCGGCGTGGTCATGAGTTTCGGCCTGGGTCTCTCGGTTTTGTTCCTGCACCTCTACCCCGGCAACGCCAAGACCGCGATGACGCTGCTGACAGGACAGATCGTCGGTGTTTCCTCCGCCTCGGTGTGGCTGCTCGCCGCCACGACCGCCATCATCGTTGCCGTGGTGGCGCTGTTCTGGCGCCCGTTGCTCTTCGCTTCCGCGGATCCCGTCATGGCTCAAGCCGCCGGCGTGCCAGTGAAGTCCCTAGCGGTGTGTTTCGCCATCCTCGTGGGCCTGACGGCCGCACAGTCCGTACAGATCGTCGGTTCCCTGCTCGTCATGGCGCTGCTCATCACGCCGGGCGCAGCGGCGGTACAGATTACCTCCTCCCCGCTGCGCGCGGTGGTGTGGTCCACCATCTTCGCGGAGGTCTCCGCCGTGGGCGGTCTGGTCCTCTCCCTGGCGCCGGGCCTGCCCGTCTCGGTCTTCGTCACGAGCATCTCTTTTGTTATTTACCTGGTCTGCCGCGGCATCGGCTGGGCTCGCAGCCGCAAGGCCGTCCGCGACGACGTCGCCGCCCGCCGCGCCTCCCAGGAACACTTCCGCGCCGCCACCGATCGCGCCGACGCCGAGACACACCACACCTCGACGCACGATGAGCACTGCGCGCATCAGGATTAGGCTAGATGCGTGACTTTGGAACGCCGTAGCCTCGAATTACAAGACCGCACCCGCACGTACCTCGTGTACCGCCCGAATGATGACGTCGAGCGCCAGAGAGACCTCCTCCTGTTCTTCCACGGCTCCCTGCAATCCGCGAACGTCATCCGCCGCTTCACTAACGGCACGTTCGATGACCTCGCCACCCGCCACGGCATGCTTGCGGTCTACCCCACCGGCGTGGAACAGCACTTTAACGATGCCCGCGCCACCCTGCCCGTCGCCGCGCGCGAGCTGGGCATCGATGACGTCGCCTTCACGCGCACCATCCTCGACGAGCTGCGCGCGGAGCAGGAGATTGGCCGCGTGTTCCTCTGCGGCTTCTCCAACGGCGGGCAGATGGTTATCCGCTTGCTCTTCGACGCCCCCGGGCTTGCCGATGCCGCCTGCGTCTTCGCCTCCACTCTCGGCGCCGGCGCCAACCATGCGCCCACCAATCCGGACTCGGCGTACCAACCCACCCCGGTCATGTTCGTCCACGGCACGGGCGACCGGCTCGCGCCCTATACGGGCGGAACGGCGGGCATTGACCCGAAGCGCACCCGCGGTGCCGTCACCGGCGCGCAGGAGAACGCCGCACGCTTCGCGGAGCTCAACCATGCCGCCGGCCCAGAGCGCACCCACCTTTTCCCCGACACCGTTGTCGACCGCTGGGAGCCGGCAGACGCCACCGGCGCGCCGGTCGAGCTCGTGAGCGTCGAGGGCATGGGCCACGTCATCCCGTCGGGCAACGAGCTGGACCCACGCCTGGGTAAAAACACGGATTCCTTCATCGCTGCCGAGCTCGTGGAGGAATTCTTCGGGCTCTAGACTGCACGTGCGCCCCATCGTGTCTCACTCCACTCAGCCCCAACCTCGGGTCGAGGCCGTTCGTAGGTGAGCGTCGAGAAGCAATAATTGTGGATTACCGACCAGTGCTTTGGCGATTCCTAGACGCTGTTTCATACCGAGCGAAGCATGCTCGCAGGAAACACTGTGGTGCAATGAAAGGCCTACAAGGGATAAAAGATCCTTCAGTTCATCATTCAGTGAACCTTGTTGTAGTGGTCGGCAATGTCGTTGACGATCGCGTAGAGGTCGCGTTCCATCGCGTAGGTTTTCTTTTCTCGCGTACTGACTAATCACACTTGCGACCCGTTGTTATCTAGAGAATTATTACGTCCCAGCGTGATGTTGCACACGTCTGTGCATGTATGTACTCTCGATGTCACGGTTTGCTGGCGAAGATTCTTCAAGTTACCCGCAGCTGAATCTGTACAAGGTGAAAACGGCAGGCAAAGGACCGAGTCGTCCTCGTCTCTAAGCCGTGGAACCCCAATCCTCCAGAACCTTGTATTCGGCACACGCACGCAATCTGAATGTTCAAGATGTGAAGTACTGGCCAGCAACCAAGAAGTAAAGATCGCCATCCAGCTTTCTCGGCCCTGAATCTAGCATCCGGAGGCGTAGAGAAACTCACGCAACGACTGAAACGCCAGCGTCTGTGTCACGTCGCGCAGCTCAAGGAAGAACCCATCTTCTGTAATTTCAACAATCCGCGCACCGGGGATGGCTGCCACAATCGGCGAGTGCGTCACCACGATGAACTGCGCACCCGCCTCCGCGGCGCGATGGATTTCCGCCATGAGCGTCATCTGCCGCACGAGCGAAAGCCCAGATTCCGGCTCGTCGAGGATGTAGAGCCCGCGCCCGTCAAAGGAACGCTGCACGACGTCCATGACGGACTCGCCATGCGACATCGCGGTCGAACCAACGTTGTAGTGCGCCTCCGCTCGCAGGAAGTAGCCGTCCTTGGGCGCGGTACCTAGCCGCAGGCTCGCCCACCTCCGGAGGGGATTGATGGGACCGGCGGAGCGCTGCACACCCCATATCCCACCGCGCTCAGGAAAGCCGTACTCGAAGGCAATGCCCTCGGCGAGCGTCGACTTTCCTACTCCGTTGTCCCCGGTCAGCACGGTCACCGGCGCACGCAGGTCCAGTCCTTGGCGTCGCAGCGCCACGAAACCAGGAACGGAGGACACCCACTCAGGTCCGTGGCCGCCGTCCAGCGCGGCATAGGCGTCGACATAGAAGTCTCTCATTCGCCCTCCCCAATAAGAAACGCGGCGGTCCCCAATGGATCGGCAAGGAACTCGCGCGCGGCGTGGACAGCTTCCGTCGCTTCGGGAGCGACGGGCGCAATCCCCTTGTCGCCGAACGCGTAGACGGTCGCGCCTTGCATGCTGAGGAAGACTGGCGAGTGCGTCGCGAGGATGACCTGCGCGCCCTGGGCGGCGAGGCGCTCGAGCTGCGTGACAACCTCGACCTGCCGGGGATAGGACAAGCCGTCTTCCGGCTCGTCGAGAATGATCATTCCGTCAGAATGGAAGCGTCTCTCGACGAGGGCGAGCAGACCCTGGCCGTGGCTGAGAAACGGCAGGTCACTGAGCGGATCGGGATTCTCCGGGCTGTGGATCTGGTGGTGATACTCGCTCAAGTTGAGGAAGGTCTCGCCGCGCAAGAAGTACACGTCGCGCGGGTTGTGCGCCCGCGAGCAGATGAGCCACTCGGGATAGTCCTCGTCGCCGGTGGCAAACCGGGCGTGGCGCGAGCCGCCCTCGGGATTGACGCCAAGCCCCACGGCGATGGCCTCGAGCAGCGTGGATTTTCCGGCGCCGTTATCCCCCACGACGACGGTCACGGGCGTAGGCAAACGCAAGGCGCCGCCGGGCAGCGCTGCGATGAGCACGCCCAGGCGGCGCATGTGTTCCGGCACGCCGGGCAGTCCCTCCCCAATAAGCTCCGGGGCGGGACGCACACTCGTGAGGAACATGGCGACGAAAGCGTGAGCCTACTTCTGGGCCGCGCGACGCTGGCGGGCGAACTCGGAAAGCACCGCACCTGCCGCCACGGAGGCGTTGAGGGATTCAACCCAGTCGGTCATGGGGATGGACATGATAGCATCGCAGTTCTCGCGGACGAGGCGCGAAATGCCTTTGCCCTCAGAGCCGATGACGATGACAACGGGGTCGGTGCCACCGTTGTAAGTATCGAGGGTGTGCTCGCCTCCCGCATCCAGGCCAACAACCTGGTAGCCGGCCTTCTGGAACTCCTGAACCGTGCGGGTCACGTTGGTCACGCGAGCCACCGGCAAGCGCGCGGCGGTGCCGGCGGAGGTACGCCAGGCCACCGCGGTGACGGAGGCGGAGCGACGCTCTGGGATGATGACACCATGGCCGCCGAAGGCCGCGACGGAGCGGATGACTGCGCCGAGATTGCGCGGGTCGGTGATGTTATCGAGGATGACGAACATACCCGGTTCCTGAGCATCGCGGGCCCGATCCATCAGGTCATGAACGTCGGCATACTTGTACGGCGGGATCTGCAGGCCAATGCCCTGGTGCATGCCGTTGCCGGTCATGCGATCCATCTCGTGACGCTGGACCTCAAGAATCGGGATGTTGCGGGTATTGCACATGGCCACTGCCTCCGACAGGCGGGCATCATTACGCGTGCCCTGCACGATGTAGAGGGAGGTAGCAGGCACCTTGGCGTGCAGGCACTCGATGACCGGGTTGCGGCCAACGACCATCTCCGCGGTCTCCTTCTGGTGGCGGCCCGAATTGCGGCGCTCGCGTTCCAGCTTCGCCTTGTGCTTGGCGTGGTAGACGCGGTCCTCCGCCTTGGGCGTAGGGCCCTTGCCGGCCAGGCCCTTGCGACGCTGACCACCAGAGCCCTTCGTAGCCCCCTTCTTATTGGACTTGCGGGCGCCCGCGCCGCCGCGGCCATGGGTACGTGCCATAATTCTTCTCCTTTGTTGTCCTCGACTTCTGTGCTGTCCTTGGCCTTTGCCAAGGACGGTTAATCCGCCAAGGACCAGGTGGGGCCGTCGGCGGTGTCGGTGATGGTAATACCCGCGGCTGCAAGGCGGTCGCGCACGGCGTCCGCAGTAGCCCAGTCCTTTTCTGCGCGGGCGGTGGTGCGACGCTCCAATTCGGCCCGAACGAGAACGTCCAGGGCCGCTTCAGCGCCGCTTTCTTCGCCACTATCTTTCCACTGTTCATCCAGTGGATCAAAGCCAAGAACCGCGGCCATAGCGCGCACGGCTCCGGCGAGGTGCTCAGCCTCTTCACGGTTGCCGTCGCTCAGCGCCTTATTGCCCGCGCGCACGGTGGTGTGGATTTCCGCCAGTGCCTTCGGCACAGCGATGTCATCATTCATCGCTTCTTCGAAGGCCGGGGTCCACTCGCCCTTCTCGACGCCCTCGAACTTGCCTACGAAATCCTCGATGCGGCGATAGCCGGCTGCGGCCTCGGTCAGCGCCGCCTCGGAATATTCGAGCACCGAGCGGTAATGCGCGGAGCCCAGGTAGTAGCGCAGCTCCACCGGGCGGACGATCTCCAGCATGTTGGCAATGGAGAGGACGTTGCCCAAGGACTTCGACATCTTCTCACCGGCCATGGTGACCCAGTGGTTATGCATCCAGTAGTTGGCGAACTTGTCCCCCGCCGCATGGGACTGCGCGATCTCATTTTCGTGGTGCGGGAACTGCAAGTCCAAGCCACCGCAGTGAATATCGAACTCGCTGCCTAGGTAGTACGTGGACATGGCCGAGCACTCCAAGTGCCAGCCCGGTCGGCCACGACCCCACGGGGTGGGCCAGGATGGCTCGCCCGGCTTAGCCGCCTTCCACAGAGCGAAGTCCTGGGGGCTGCGCTTGCCCGCGTTGTCTGTTTCGCCCTGTTCCATTTCCTCGACGCGGTTGCCGGACAGCGAACCGTAGTCCGAGCCTTCCGTGGCATTCCACGCCGCGACGTCGAAGTAGACGGAGCCAACACCGTCTTCGCCAGGCACGGCATAAGCAAAGCCGGCGTCGATAAGCCGCTGCATGTACTCCACCATCTGGGTGACAAAGCCCGTCGCGCGCGGCTCCACCGAAGGGGGCAGAACTCCCAGGGTGTTGTAGGCCTTGGTGAACTCGCGCTCATAGGTGGATACCCACTCCCACCAGGGGCGGTTATTCTCAGCGGCCTTGGTGAGGATCTTGTCATCGATATCGGTGACGTTGCGCACGAGTGCCACGTCATAGCCTTGCGCGCTAAGCCAGCGGCGCAGGATGTCGAAGGCAACGCCGGAGCGCAGGTGCCCAATGTGCGGCTGCGACTGCGGGGTAGCACCACACAGGTAGATCGACGCGTGGCCGGGACGAACCGGCTCGAACTCACGTTGGCTGCGGGTGGCGGTATCAAAAATGCGCAAAGTACTCACCCGCCCTAGTCTAATTGACCCGCAGGTAGGAATTCACCACGGCCGATGGTCACACGGAGCAGGACTGGGCGCAGTGCCTGTCCATTCAACCCGATTTAGGTCGTGGATGGATGAGCAACGTCGCTTTTAACACTGATACTGGCGGCTTACAGTAGCGTGGTGGGATTGTTCCGCACCCAATTGACCTAAGACAGGAAGGCGTCCCGTAAAAGGCATCTGTCACAAGGCATCTTTGGGTCTAAAAACGCCATCTGCAACGTCTAAATGGCGTTTTCAGCCGTGAAAACGCCATTTGACTGATGCCTTTTGTCAGACGCCCTTTGTCAGATGCCTCAAGCATGTCCATGGAGGCGTGCAGGAGTTCGTCGTGCCGAGCACGAAGTGCCTCGGTATTGGTAATTCGCATTGTCAAAGCCACAGCGCCCCCTTTCTCCTGACACCAGGTTAGGACTCGGTGGCGCGCCAGACCACGGCGGTGGCCACGGCAGCGCGGCCCTCCTTGCGGCCGGTGAAGCCAAGGTGATCCGTCGTCGTCGCAGAGACGGACACTGGGGCGCCGAGGATGTCGCTCAGAACGGCCTCGGCTTCCTTCCGCCGCGGGCCCATCTTGGGGCTCTGGCCAACCAGTTGCGCAGCGGCGTTGCCGATGATGAAGCCTTCCTTTTTCAGCAGCTCGCGGCACTCGCGCAACAACTGTGCTCCGGAGACTCCGTCGTACTCTGGCCGGCCCACGCCAACGAAGGAGCCGAGGTCGCCGAGGTTGGAGGCGGAAAGCAGAGCGTCGACAAGCGCGTGGCTCACCACGTCCCCATCGGAGTGGCCCTCGCAGCCATCCACGTCCTCAAAGAGAAGGCCTGCAATCCAGCAGGGTTTTCCGGGCTCGATCTGATGGGCATCGGTGGCGATTCCCACGCGCGGGATGATGGGGTTAGTCACTAGGCACCTCGAAGATGGTCGGTTCGGCCTCATCCGTCACGGCCTTCGCCAGGACGAGGTCAATGGGGGTGGTGATTTTAAACGCGAAAGTATCTCCCTGCACAGTCTCCACGCGCTCACCGTGCCATTCCATCAGGCTGGCGTCGTCCGTGGCGACAAAGGCAGGGTCCTGCGCCCAATAGTCTAGGTTGGCGCGGCGCAGCGCGGCCAGGCTAAAACCCTGCGGGGTCTGCACGGCGCGCAGGCGGGAGCGATCCGGAGTAGACAGCACCGTGGTCCCCTCGACTTCTTTGATGGTATCCGCCACGGGAAGGACCGGGATAACTGCGGTGGCCCCGTCGAGCACGCGCTTGGCGACGCGCGCGATCATCCCCGGCGGCGTCAACGCCCGGGCGGCGTCGTGGACCAGCACCACGGCATCCTCTTCTGGGATGGCTTGCAGGCCCGCCCAGACGGAATCGGCGCGCTCACCCCCGCCGTGGACGATGCGTACGGGCACATCAGAATCGATGCGGTCGAGGATGCTGGTGGCATAATCCTCCATGGCGGGGCTGACGAGAACGATGACTTCATCGACAAATTCCGAGGTAATCATGGCCTTCACGGAGCGTTCAAGCAGGGTACTTCCGCGCAGCTCCACGTAGGCCTTAGGAATGTCAGCGCCGAGGCGCGTTCCCTGGCCGGCCGCCGCGACGAGGGCGATCACGCGGCGGGTATTAGTCTTCGTCGTCGAAGGAGAGGTCATCGAGATCGACGTCATTGTCAATGTCGGTGGTGATGGACTTGTCCTCGACCAAGCCGGCGGCGCGGTGGCGCTCGATGGTGGCGTTGATTTCCTCCATCATGGTGTCCGCCTTCTTGTCATCGACCGGCTTAGCCAGGGAAAGCTCACCGACCAGAATCTGGCGGGCCTTGGCAAGCATGCGCTTCTCACCGGCGGACAGGCCGCGGTCCTGATCGCGGCGCCACAAGTCACGCACGACTTCTGCCACCTTGTTGATATCGCCGGATGCAAGGCGCTCCTGGTTGGCCTTATAGCGGCGGGACCAGTTGCCGGCCTCCTCCACGTCTTCTTCGCGCAAAACGGAGAAGACCTTCTCGAGGCCTTCCTTGCCCACAACATCACGCACGCCCACCATCTCAACGTTCTTGGAGGGCACACGAACCACGAGGTCGGACTGGTTGATCTGGAGGACGAGATACTCGAGCTCCTCGCCGCCCATCTCGCGCTTTTCAATCGCCGTAATCTTGGCGGCGCCGTGGTGGGGGTAGACGACGACCTCTCCGACCTTAAATTCCATTGCCACTCCTTATGAAGCCTTTGAGACGGTGCCCATCGTGCGCTCTCGGCGTACTCTCAGTGGGCCGCATATACAGGGTATCTACTCTAGCACGCAGTTTTCCGGCACTGCTCCCCCACCCAAGCCCGTAGAGCAGCTCGCTTTACACCACGATGACGGCCAACATAAAGCGCGGCTACCCCCGGTTTACCCAAGAGGTTTGTCGGAAACTGTGTGCTTTTACTGCGGAGGTACTAGGCTAAAGCGTTGATAAGCTTTGTGATCGCAATTCAATGGAGGACACTCACAGTGCAGTCCCTGAAGTCCGCCGCTCGCTGCGGTGCCATCATGTCAGTTACCGCCCTCTCCGCGCTGGCCTTGGCGTCCTGCTCGGCCGGTCATGTTGCACAGACCGCGGAAAAGGTCATTGCTGTCGACGGCGCATCCGCAAGCACCGAAGATGGCAAGGTGGCCGTGCGTGACGTCACCATTCAGGTTGAGCCGGACACCGGTGAGACCTCCCTGAAGTTCGTGGCCGTCAACCAGGGCTACAAGGTCGACGACGTCGTCCTCGAGTCCGTGAGCGTCGACGGCCAGGACGTACCACTGGAAGGCGCAGAGCCGCTTCCTCGCGATCACGCCCTCTACGCTGATTCCCAGACGAACCTGGACCGTCTCCCGAAGGACGGCAAGGACAAGAACATCACCTACGTGGCCACCACCCTAGAGAACGACGGCTTCGCCTTCGGCGGCGCCCGCCCGGTGACCTTCACTTTTAACACCGGCACCATCGAGGTTGACGCCACCGTGTCCGCCTCCCCGCTGCAGTCCGGTGACTTTGACCGCGACCCGCAGTCCACCGAGGGCTACGCCGAGAACAAGTAAGCCTTTTCTTCATAGAAAACCGCCCCAGCCGCCAAAGTTTTCCCGCCCGAATCACGGGCTTCAACTTTGGCAGTTGGGGCGGTCTGCGTTTAACGCTCCTTAGCGAACGCAGGAAACTCTTAAGCTCGCGAGGATGCCGTAGTCATCACAAGCAGAGAGTTAAGAATGCCCAGAGAGGACAGGGCAGCCGGGATGAGAAGCAGGTTCGGCGCCTGCGGGCCGCCGTACTTCACCATCTCATCCATAACCTGGTTGAGCGGTTCCGGGTAGGTAGCGGCGGAAGCGGCCGGGGCGCCAGCTACAGCCAGGGAGGTAGCAGCGGTCAGAGCAACGAGGGTACGACGAATCTTCATGGGGTCTCCTTGAATAGTGAGGTGTGGGGGTAAGTGAACTGGACTAGGACAGCAGGTTCGACAGGAAGCCCAAGGAGGACAGCGCCGCCGGTACGAGGATGAGGTTCTGAGCCTCATAGCCAGCGACGTTGGTGATCTCGGTCAGAACAGTGGCCAGCGGCTCGGGAGCTTGTGCGGCAGAAGCAGCCGGGGTGCCAGCGAGGGCGACGGCGGCAGCAGCGCCAGCGGCGACGAGGGTACGACGAATCTTCATGGAAATACCTTCTTGTTGTGAGAAATCGGACGGGGATAAAGAGGGGGCAGGCACACACAAGATGTAACCTGGCTAACACTGTAGCGCCTCTGTGCATATCGCGCGCGATGAAAAGGGTGCGATCCTGCCCGCGACGTGAATGTCCACACCACTTACTAGAGTGATGGGCATGGCAAAAAAGGTTCGTCCCGTCCACACGTGCTCTGAATGCGGCTTCGTCTCCCCCAAGTGGCTTGGCCGCTGCCCCGAGTGCGGTTCATGGGGAACGTTGCAGGAAACCGCGGCGTCAGAAAGCAGCACCGCGGCCCAGGCCGCTGTGTCTGGACGCCGACCAACCGGCCTGACACCGACGAGCCCAGCGGTTCCGATTACGAAGGTGGGCGCTGCCGCCACGAAGGCCCTCAACACTGGCATCGGGGAGCTCGATCGCGTTCTTGGCCGCGGCATCGTTCCCGGTTCGGTGGTGCTCATGGCGGGTGAGCCGGGAGTCGGAAAATCCACTTTGTTATTGGAGGTCGCCTCCCGCTGGGCGCAACTGGGCCGCACCGCCCTCTATGCCACGGCCGAGGAATCCGCCGGGCAGGTCCGCGCCCGAGCCGAGCGGACCGGGGCCTTGCACGAGACGCTCTACCTCGCGGCCGAATCGAATTTGGATGTCGTCTTTGGTCACGTCGAACAGCTCAAGCCCAGCCTCCTCATCGTGGACTCCGTCCAAACCATGCACGCGGCCGGGGTGGAGGGCGTAGCCGGTGGCGTGGCACAGTCGCGTGCGGTGACCGCAGCCCTGACCACGCTGGCCAAAACCACCGGCATCCCCATCCTCCTCGTCGGACACGTGACCAAGGACGGCAACGTCGCTGGCCCGCGCGTGCTCGAGCACCTCGTGGACGTCGTGTTGAACTTTGAAGGTGACCGTCAATCCTCCCTGCGCCTGCTCCGGGGACTCAAGAACCGCTTCGGCGCCACCGATGAGATGGGCTGCTTTGAGCAAACCGCCGGCGGCATCCGGGAGGTGGCGGACCCTTCCGGCCTCTTCCTCTCCCACCGCGGCAGCACCCCAGACGGTTCAGCGGTGACCGTCGCCATGGATGGCGTGCGCCCCATCCTGGCGGAGGTGCAGGCGCTGACCGTCGACCCCGTGGCGAAGAACCCGCGGCGCGTGGTCACGGGGCTCGATGCCAACCGTGTCCCGATGGTGCTCGCCGTACTGCAGGCCCGCGCCGGTGAACGCACCAACGATAAGGACGCTTACGTGGCCACGGTGGGCGGCATGAAGATTCAAGAGCCGGCGACGGATCTTGCCGTAGCGCTCGCCACGTGGTCTTCCTTGCACGAGCAGCCGCTACCACCGAAGACGGTGGTCATCGGCGAGGTGGGCTTGGCCGGCGAAGTTCGCCGCGTACCGAACCTAGACCGCCGCTTGGCAGAAGCGTCCCGCTTGGGTTACCGCTACGCCATCGTCCCGCCCGGAAAGGTAGATGTCGGCGGCGGCATACAGGTGCGCCAAGCCGCAACCCTGAGCGAGGCGATTGCAGCGCTTAAAGCAAGTTGAACGGCAACGCTGGGGAGTAGTTTTCCCCGATGACAGTATGCAGGAAGTAAGCGCCCGGCTCGGCTTCCTCGCGCTCGGTGCACTGGCCCGGCTCGGAGCGCTTGCGGGACCAATCCGCCTGGAAGTAGCGCGTCTCACCGGACTTGAAAGTCTGCTTGCCGGTTTCTACCGAGGCATAGCAATCGGTATCGGACCACACGCGTTCGTTCGAGCCCATCTTGTAGACCTCGAAACGCAGCTGCTCTTCATCGAGATCGATGGAGCAGTCCTCCGTCGTCGGGTTAAATACCTCCAAGTAGAAGGTGGGCATCTTGCCAGCGGGGACGCTGTCCTCGTTGGTCTTGGCCATCACTTTAAGGTCTTGGAGGGAACACGTTGTCTTGGATGGATCAACGGTGAGCTCAGCTGGCTTTGCCTCGGAGGTCGGTTCTTCTTTGTCCGCCTCCCCCGCCTCGGGCTCGGTGGATTCCTCAGACGCAGTGGATTCCGTCGTCTCCACCGCCGAGGTTGCATCCTCCGACGGAGTCAGAGTTCCCGACGCCGCCGCCTGCTGCGACTCGGCTCCCGGGTCCTCCTTCGAACCGCTAAAGAGCGCGGTAGCAGCCCAAATAAGGATGACCACGAGTACCAGAATCGCCACGAGCGCGGCGATGCGGCGACGCAGGTAAATCTCTCGCGGCAGCTGCTTCGGGGTACGGGATGGCTCAGTCACAGCTCTTAGTTTAAGGGGACTAGAGCCCAACCCGGGCCAGCCCGGGGCCGCGTGTCTTGAGCAGCGACTTCTATGCGCTTAGTCCCGCCCAGTGCCCGGGCCAGCCGGCGAGCCTAGTGAACGCCGTGCAGGACGACGGTCTCCACGCTGGAATCCTCTAGGAGGTAGCGCAGGCCGACGATGCCGAGCGTGCCGGCGTCGAGAAGCTGGCGCGCAGCCGGAACGTCAGAAATGATCTGGGAGACTGTCTGCGCGGTATTCTCGCGCTCAAAATCGGCGAGTTCCTCGCGGCCATCACGCTTGGCCACCATCGAGGCAGCGGCCACACGCTCAATGATCGGACGCTGCAGGCCCGTCGGCAGATCGCCGCCCGCCAGGAAGTCCGCGGCTGCGCCCACCGCACCGCAGGACTGATGCCCCATCACCACGAGCAGGTTAGCCTTGAGATTCTCCAGGGCATAGTCCAGCGACGCCATCACCGCGCTGTCCAGGATATGACCGGCGGTGCGGATGACGAAGGCATCGCCGAAACCAATGTTGAACACGTGCTCAATGGGCGCGCGGGAATCGGAGCAGGCAAGCACGATGACGCGTGGGTCCTGGCCTTGAGTCAGGCCAGCGCGCAGCTTCGCGTCTTGGTTAACGTCGATGAGGTTACCCGTCACCAGTCGGTGGTTACCTTCCTGGAGGGCTTCCCACACCTTCTGTGGGTTTTGAGGGACATCTACTAAAGGCATGATTCTTACTCTAGTCCCCACCGCCCTACACTGAGATGCCTATGGATACCCAAGCTGTCGTGGAATGGTTCGATGCCCATGAGCGTCCCCTACCGTGGCGCGAGCCAGGGACCTCAGCGTGGGGCGTGCTCTTAAGCGAGGTCATGAGCCAGCAAACACCCGTCGCGCGCGTCGCCCCGCAATGGGAGGAGTGGATGCGCCGCTGGCCCACCCCACAGGACCTCGCGGCGACCTCCAAAGCGGATGTCCTGCGCGCGTGGGGCAAGCTGGGCTACCCGCGCCGCGCGCTGCGCTTATGGGAGTGTGCGAAGGAGATTGGTGAAGGAGCGGTCCCGGGGGACGTCGACAAGCTCTTGGCGCTACCGGGGATCGGTGAGTACACCGCGCGTGCTGTAGCCTGTTTCCATTTTGGCCACAACGTTCCGGTGGTGGATACCAACGTCCGCCGCGTCTACGCCCGCGCCGAGGAGGGTCGCTTCCTCGCCCCGACGCCCGCGAAACGCGAATTAACACAGGTAGAAGCCCTGCTTCCGGATGAGAACGGTCCGCGTTTTTCGGCCGCACTCATGGAACTCGGCGCGCTGGTGTGCACGGCGAAGAACCCCGACTGTGCCGCCTGCCCCATCAAGTCCACGTGCGCTTGGCAGCTCGCGGGCTGTCCGGAGCCCAGCAAAGAAGAGACCGCGCGGGCCAAGAAGCGCGTGCAAAAGTTCACCGGTACGGACCGGCAGGTGCGAGGGCTGCTTCTCGACGTCCTGCGCGCCACCCCTCATCCCGTCGAGCAATCCGCGCTCGACGCGGTATGGCCGGATGCGGCACAGCGTTCGCGCGCGCAGGCCTCACTGCTCGAGGATGGGTTGATGGATGTCAACGACGAGGGTTTGTTTCACCTGCCGCACTAGGCACATGTGAGAAGTCGATGAGGTGGCCGAAGGTCCAGTCACGGTCGGTCAACAGGCGCGCGAGGATAAGCCCACAGCCGATGGCTGCCACGGCCATCGAGGCGGTAGCGAAGTTGCTCAACGCCTGGTCCATGTTACCCACGTTGAGGTGATAGACAGTGCGGAACATGGAGGTGCCCGGGATCATGATGACGGACGCGGGCACCGTCGTGGTGATGCGCGGTAGGTGTGCGCGTGTGGAGGCCACCGCACCCAAGAGCCCGACGATGAGACCACCTACGAAGGCGCCGACGTAGGCCGTGGCCCCGACGCCGATGAGGAGCAGGCGCACAAGGTTGGCCACCGTTCCCACCGCGGCCGCCACGAGCACCATCCGGCGCGAGGAGTTAAAGAGGAACGCGAATCCGGAAATGCCTAGGAAGCTGGCCGCCGCGGCGGCGAGGTACCACACGGGCGCATAGTCCGGAATTCCCGGTTCCGGGGTGAGTTCCGTGGTCCAGCTGACTAAGGCCACGGTAAAGGTCGCAGCTGTGATCACCGTCAGCGCGTAGGTCAGGCGGGATAGTCCGGCCTCGAAGTCGAAGCGCGCGAGATCAATGAGCGCGGAGAATAGCGGGAAGCCGGGAATAAGGAAAAGCACCGCGGCCACGTAGCCCGAGGAAAACTCCGACGGGTCCGCCACCCCGGCAGCGGCCACAGCCTCGGTGGTGAAGAAGTACACGAGGCTGGCCACCGTTCCGGCCGCCACGATGCAGCCCAGCTGGTGAATGTGCTTGCCGTGCAAGACCGCGCGGGTGAGCTGGCCGCAGAAAGCGGCGAGAGCCACGAGGAGAACCGCCAGCGGCGTGAAAAAATTCAAGACCGCGAAAGAGGCGCACGCAATAGCTGCCGCTGCAGCCAAGAGCCAGCGGTTCCACCGCTTGACCACCGTCGACTCGATGGAATCAAGCATCTCTGTAAGATCTTCGGCCGTAATGCCCGCGTACAGCCTGTGGTGGGTGAGATCCTCCAGCGCCTCAATCCGGGAGGCGTCAACGGCCGGCGAATGCTGCTGGGCCACCACGGTGCGGAACTCACGTCCGCGGTGAAACGTGCACGTTATCTGGGTGACGCCAACGTTGGCGTCGAGCCGATCAAAGCCGAGCGCGCGGGCGGCACGTTTCATGCCGCGCAGCACGCGGTAGCCGGACGTTCCCGCCCCCATGAGCATCATGCCTAGGCGCAAGACGACGTCGGCCTCGTACCCCATACGGACATAGTCGCTGTTGGGGTGAGATGTCATTAGCGCCAGCGTCCCCGGAAATTCAGGCCACCGGGCAGGTTGACCCACATGCCGCCGCGGGAGTTAAACGTCACGGGGCCGACCTTCGTCGACATCGAGGCACCGGAGCCGGAGAGGTTGATCCAGCTGTTCTTTCCGGTCTTCTTGCGCTTGCGATAATAAATTCCCATGCGTGCCAGCTTAGCGCGGATGCGCACCACGACGCCGCAGGCTACTCTGAGCTTTGTGCGAATAAAATCCCTGTTAACAGTGCTGACGGCCACCGCTGCTCTTATTCTGGCGTCACCCGCCGCCCACGCGGTGGAGCCGGGCAGCGTCCAATCGGCGTCACCGATAGAACAACCCGGTGTTAAGGCCACTGTTATCTCTTATTCCTCCACCCTCATGGATGGCACACCCACCACGGTGACCGGCATGGTCTACGAGCCCTCAGCACCATGGAACGGGCCGGGCGAGCGCCCAACTATCGTCTACGCGCCGGGAACGCGTGGGGCGGGTGACCAGTGTGCACCGTCCCGAGCCCGTTTCGCCGCCGACGGCAACCGCGTTGACCAGCGCTATGAAGCTGCGGCCACGCGCGTGTATAACTATGCGGCCTCCCAAGGTGTGCGCGTCGTAGTCACGGACTACATCGGGCTCGGAACCCCGGGGCACCATTCTTATGTCAACAACGTCGAGGAGGCCCACGCGGTTCTTGACGCCGCCCGCGCCGCGCTCCGGCTCGCCGGTGCTCCCGCCGATTCCCCCGTGGGATTTGTCGGCTACTCCCAAGGCGGCGGTGCAGCTGCCGCTGCGGGCGAATACGCCGCTAGCTACGCCCCCGAGCTCAACGTCAAGGGAACCTTCGCCGGTGCACCTCCAGCGGACCTCTTCGAGGTGATGCAGGCGGTCGACGGCTCAGCGCTCGTTCACGTGTTGGGCTACGCCATCAATGGTTTTGCGGAGCGTAGCCCGGAGTTCTCCCGGGAAATCATCGATGAGATGAATCCGCGCGGCCACACATTCCTCGCCGACGCCGCCACTTTTTGTTTGCGCGAATCGATGTCTACCTGGGGAAATATTCGCACCAGTGAGCTGACCGCGAGCGGCGAGTCCTTCGCCGAGCTCCTCCGCCGCAAGCCGGTGGCCTCTCGAATGCTGCACGAGCAGCGCCTCGGCCAGCGGGCTCTCAACGCCCCGATGATGGTGGTCAACTCCCCGACCGATGACATCATCCCCTACCAGCAAGCACGCCGCATGGCCCACGACTTCTGTGCTGCCGGCGGGACCGTCTACTTTGAGGACGCCTGGGCGGTCAACGTGAACCCAGGCTCGGGCACCAACCATGCCGCCCCCACGGTCCGCGCGGTTCTGCAGGGCACGAACTACCTCATCGACCGCTTCCGCGACGTCCCCGCACCGTCAAACTGCCAACCTGCCGAATCCTAGAATCGCCCCCTGGCGCCGCCATCCATTTTCATTTAATTGTCAATAAGCGCCGGCGGGGATAGACTGAGTGCATGGCACACGAGCACCACGACCACGATCACTCCAGCACGCCGCTGCGCGCACTACTGATTGCGCTGAGCATTACCGGAACCGTCTTCTTCGCGGAGCTGATCGGCGGCTGGTTGGCGGGCTCAATGGCGCTGATGGCGGATGCGATGCACATGCTTTCCGACGCCGCTGGGTTGATCATCGCGGTGTTAGCGGTGTTGGTTGGGCGTCGACAAGCATCAGCCCAGGCCACGTACGGCTACCGGCGAGTAGAGGTGCTTGCTGCGCTAGCGAACGCGGTGATGGTCCTGGCGATCTCGGTGTGGATTGTCGTCGAGGCGGTGCGCCGCCTGCAGAGCCCGGCTGAGGTACAAGGAACAACGATGCTGATCATCGCGGTGATTGGCCTTGTGGCGAATGCGCTGTCGGCGTGGGTGTTGCACCGGCACCGCGAATCCTCAATCAACGTGGAGGGCGCGTTCTTGCACGTGCTGGTGGATATGCTCGGCTCGGTTGCAGTGATCGTGGCGGGCGTCGTGGTACTGACCACGGGGTTTGTGGCGGCGGACGTGATCGCCTCCCTGGTGATCGCGGCGATGGTGCTCCCGCGCGCCTGGCAGCTCATGCGGCTCTCGGCGAGCGTGCTGCTCGAGCAGGTCCCGGCGGACTTCGACGCCAGCGTCATCGAGCCCGCGCTGCGACAGATCGAGGGTGTTGCCGACATCCACGACCTACACCTGTGGAGCCTGGACGGCGTGAACGTGCTGACGACCGTGCACATCGTGCGCGACGGTACCGTCGAGACCGGCCCTCTGTTGGATGCCGCCCAGCAAGCCCTGCGCGAGCACGGCATCGAGCACTCCACCATCCAGATCGAGCACCCGGAGCACGAATCCCACGAGACGGTGTGCTGATTCCCTTCTAGCCCGGCTTAGGTCATGAGCGGGCGAGCAACGTCACTCCTAACACTGCTACCTGGTACTTTTCGGCGGTGGGGTGGGATTGTTCCGCACGAAACTGAACCAAGTCAAAAGGGCGTCCCGCAAAAGGCATCTGGCAAACGGCATCTTTGGGTCTAAAAACGCCATCTACAAGGCGTAAAAGGCGTTTTCAGCCGTGAAAACGCCTTATGACAGATGCCTTTTGTCAGACGCCTTTTACCAAACGCCTCCATCATCCAGGTCGAGCACCCGGAGCACGAATCTCACGAGACGGTGTGCTGATTCCCTTCTAGTGGTGGGCGGGCCTTCCCGCCCACTGGGCCTTCCCGCCCACTGGGGCGTGCCTCCCACCGCGGCTGGAGGACACACAAAGAAAGCCCCGAACCGCACGCGGTGTCACACGCATGCGGTTCGGGGCTTATTCCTTATGGGTCCAGCACGGGGCCCAAGTCAGCGCTTAAAGCGGCTGGCTAGCACCGGCACCTGCCGGCGGCGGGTTGCCGTTGTCACCATCATCGTTGTGGGATTCCTCAGCGGAATCGCTACCAGACTCGTCGAGGACGTCCGGGGTCACCGTGTCCGGACCATTGGAGTCGGGGCCGTGAGTTTCGGCGTCGATCTCGGTGGCCAGTTCCTCATCGGCCTCACGCACGGCGGTCTCCTCGAGCTCCTTGTCGAAGGTGTCCTCCGGCAGCGGGCGTGGACGCGGCGTGAAGGTGAAGGTGGCAGAAGAGTTGTCCTTGGACTCGCCGTCCCAGCCTTCAACGTCCACGGTGATGATCTCACCCGCGCCGATTTCGCCGAAGAGGATCTTCTCGGAGAGCTGGTCCTCAATCTCGCGCTGGATGGTGCGGCGCAGCGGACGTGCACCCAAGACCGGGTCGAAGCCGCGCTGAGCCAGCAGGTCCTTGGCCTTCTGAGTGAGCTCGATGCCCATGTCACGCTCGGAGAGCTGCTTCTCTACGCGGGCGATGAGCAGCTCCACCATCTCGACGATCTGCTCCTGGGTGAGCTGGTGGAAGACCACAATCTCATCAATACGGTTGAGGAACTCGGGGCGGAAGTGCTTCTTCAGCTCGTCATTGACCTTGTTCTTCATGCGCTCGTACTGCGCATCGGCGTCATTCTCCGAAGAGCCGGTGAAGCCCAGTCCCACAGCCTTGGAGATATCCTGAGTACCCAAGTTCGAGGTGAAGATAAGCACGGTGTTCTTGAAGTCCACCACGCGGCCCTGACCATCGGTCAGACGGCCATCCTCCAACACCTGCAGAAGGGTGTTGTAAATCTCCTTGTGGGCCTTTTCGATCTCATCGAAGAGCACCACGGAGAAAGGCTTGCGGCGAACCTTCTCGGTCAGCTGGCCGCCCTCTTCGTAGCCAACGTATCCCGGAGGAGCACCAAAGAGGCGGGACGCGGTGAAGCGATCGTGGAACTCACCCATATCGATCTGGATGAGGTCATCATCCGAACCGAAGAGGAAGTTGGCCAGGGACTTCGACAGCTCCGTCTTACCCACACCGGAGGGGCCTGCGAAGATGAAGGAACCGGAAGGACGGCGCGGGTCCTTCAGGCCGGCACGGGTGCGGCGAATGGCGCGGGACACGGCCTTGACGGCATCGTCCTGGCCGATGATGCGCTTGTGCAGCTCCTCTTCCATGTTGAGGAGGCGGTTGGATTCCTTCTCCGTGAGCTTGAGCACCGGAATGCCGGTCCAGTGCGCGAGGACCTCAGCGATCTGCTCCTCGCCGACCTCGGCGATTTCCTCCAAGTCACCGGAGCGCCACTGCTTTTCCTTTTCCGCGCGCTCTTCACCCAGCTTGCGCTCCTTATCGCGCAGTCCAGCGGCCTTCTCGAAGTCCTGGGCGTCAATCGCAGCTTCCTTTTCCTTGCGGACCTCTGCGATGCGATCATCCACTTCGCGCAGGCCCTCCGGGGCGGTCATGCGCTTGATGCGCATACGGGCACCGGCCTCATCGAGGAGGTCAACAGCCTTATCCGGCAAGAAGCGGTCATTGATGTAGCGGTCCGACAGGGAGGCTGCAGCCTTCAACGCTTCATCGGTGTAGGAGACGCGGTGGTGTGCCTCGTACTTATCGCGCAGCCCCTTGAGGATCAGGATGGTGTCATCGAGGGAGGGCTCCTCCACCTTGACAGGCTGGAAGCGGCGCTCCAAGGCAGCATCCTTCTCAATGTGCTTGCGGTACTCATCCAGGGTGGTGGCACCGATGGTCTGCAGCTCGCCGCGAGCCAGTTTCGGCTTTAGCAAGGAAGCAGCATCGATAGCGCCCTCGGCGGCACCGGCGCCGACCAGGGTGTGGATCTCATCGATAAAGAGGATGATGTCACCGCGCTGGTTAATCTCCTTGAGCACCTTCTTCAGGCGCTCCTCGAAGTCACCGCGGTAGCGCGAGCCAGCCACCAGGGAGCCGAGGTCCAGCGAATAGAGCTGCTTATCCTTGAGGGTCTCCGGGACCTTGCCGTTAACGATATCGAGGGCTAGGCCCTCGACCACGGCGGTCTTCCCCACGCCGGGCTCACCGATGAGCACCGGGTT
>NZ_KV805147.1:87960-164301 GCF_001811545.1 Corynebacterium sp. HMSC074A09
CCGGGCTCACCGATGAGCACCGGGTTGTTCTTGGTGCGGCGAGACAGAACCTGCATGATGCGTTCAATCTCGGAATCGCGACCCACGACTGGGTCCAGCTTGCCGTCGCGCGCAGCCTGGGTGAGGTTGCGGCCAAACTGGTCCAGCACCAGGGAGTTGGAGCGCTCGCCGGAGCCACCCGGGCCAACACGGCCTCCCTGGCCAGCGCCGGCACCGGCACCTACCGGGCCGGGGCCACCCTGGGACTGGCCGCCTTCGCCTTCATTCCCTTCGTAGCCTGAGAGCAGCTGGATAACCTGCTGGCGCACGCGCGGCAGGTCGGCGCCCAGCTTGGTCAGCACCTGAGCCGCCACGCCGTCACCCTCACGGATGAGGCCGAGCAGCAGGAACTCAGTGCCAATGTATTTGTGGCCCATCTGGAGCCCCTCACGCAGGGAGAGCTCGAGAACCTTCTTCGCGCGCGGGGTAAATGGGATGTGGCCGGTGTGCGGCTGAGAACCTTGACCAATAATCTCTTCCACCTCACGGCGGACGTCCTCCAGCGAGATCCCCATGGATTCCAAAGCCTTGGCCGCTACGCCTTCGCCTTCGTGAATAAGCCCCAGGAGGATGTGCTCGGTGCCGATGTAATTGTGGTTGAGCATGCGTGCTTCCTCCTGCGCCAAAACGATGACGCGGCGAGCACGGTCAGTAAACCTCTCGAACATTACCTCTTACCTTTCGCTGTAAATGTGTCATCCACTCTAACGCGCGGGGCGGACACTCCATTCGCGAATTCCGCACCCCCCTACTCAAAAACCTCATTTCCCCAGGTAGAGCCACTGTACGCCGGTAGCGAACAGGTGGCGGGAGGCGTCGCCAAGCGCCTGCGCGCAAGCCTTAAAGTAAAGTAACTCTTCAGTCAACACTGGTTACATCCCCGCGGGAAGGAGCCTCCCCCGATGCAACAGGCACAGCACGGCACTCTGCTTATCGACGATCTGATTGGGCACTCCCGCCTCCTCGAGGTCTCCGAAAGCGTCACCCTTGGCCGCCAGGGGGACTTCCTACTGGCCTCCGATGATCCCGCCATGCACCGCACGTTCCTGCAGGTGTGGTCCAATGGCTCACAGTGGTTCATCAAGAACATCGGCAGTTTCATCGCCGCTACGATCCAGCCGCCCGCCGCCTGCGGCTTCGGCCGCACCCTCATCAGCCCCGGCAGCATTGAGGTCCTGCACCCGGGAACCTCCACGCTCTATTTCTCCACTGCCACCATGAGCTACGAGTGCGAGCTCACCGTCATGCAGTCGCTGCGCAGCCCACAGCCCAGCCTTCCACCGGATGGACCGTTTACCACCCACGTCTTCGAGCCGAATGAGGAGCAATGCCTGCTGCTCAAGACCCTCGCTCAGCCGCTCCTCGACAACCCCGCTGCGGAGCCACGGGTGGTCGTGAGTAGTCAGCGCGAGCTAGCAGAGGCCCTGGACTGGACGGAAAAGAAAGTAGAGCGCAAGATTCAGACGCTGGCGGAGACCTTGCAAAAGCTCGGCGTTCCGCAGTTCCAGCCGGGCCAAAAGATCTCATGGCGCATTGTGCTCGCCCAATTCGCGGCCGCGCACCCGCACTACTATGCGCACCTTTCATAACAATTCAGCATTATTGTTTTAAGCCGCTCACCGGTGCTGTTATTCTTTGTCTGATTCTGGCCCCTATCTATTTTTATCCCCTTCTATCCCTCATCTGTCCCTCTGCAAGGATCTGACAACCAATGTTCGCCTCCGTCTCTCCGCGCGCGCTAGCTGGACTCGGCGTAGCGCTCCTCGCGCTGTCTGCGTGCGCGACGAACAAAGACACCGCGGAGGATGCGCCCAAGTTCACGGTCACGGGCCAGACCACCCTGTCCCAGCACGAAGACGTTCCTGTCGAGGGCACCGATTCCGAGATCCCAGAACCCAGCGAACCTTCGCACCTGCGTCAGGAGGACGGCACCTACCTGCTCACGAAGAAGGAAGCGGGCCCAGGAGTGGTCAACGAAATCGTGGCCACCTACTCGGGCGTGGAGCCCTACGGTTTCCAAACCCTGCGCGTTGAGCTGGACAACCGGCGCTACGACGGGGCCATCGGCGGCTCTGCCCCGACCGGCGTACTGCAGTGGGCCACCGGGGGTGCCCTTGTCCTCAGCGTGCAGGCCACGAACTTGAGTGGGGACGAGGCAGATCTGGATAACAATGCCGAATGGCAGGTGGCGCTTCTCGACGACACCCAGTCACACCACCTCAAGGAGGGCGAGGATTTCGTCGTGGACTGTGAGTCCGGCGAGTGCACGCTGGTTGCTCGGCTCACCGACCCCGGCGACTTCGTCGCAGAGATCAGCATCCGGCAGGCCGGTTATGAGCCTTTTGTCATTCACCAGCCCATCATCGTCGCCGCATAGCCATGAACAGTCAGCCCACCGCTTCCGGTCTGCCTTTGGATCTTGAGCCCGAGCTCAGCGCCAAGGGCTACTCGCAGTTCCACCAGATCGGTGCGGGTGGCATGGGCACCATCGTCTTTGCCCGCAAGGAAAGCTTGGACCGCGAGGTCGCCATCAAGGTCATCGCGCAGCATGCGGCCGAGGATGATGAGGAGGTCCGCCGCTTCATGGCGGAGATGCGCACCGTCGCGGCACTCGAGCATCCGGCCATCGTGCCTATCTACGATGGCGACATCACCCCGGGCGGCGTGCCTTATTTCATTATGAAATTTCTGCGCGGCCCTAGCTTGGAGGCGCACATTAACCAGCGGATCTTGGACAATTCCAAGTTCACGGTGGAGGAAACCGTGCAGCTGCTCGCGCCCATCGCACAGGCCCTGGACTACCTGGCGGCCCTTCCATCGCCGGTCATTCACCGCGACGTCAAGCCCGCGAACATCATCGCCGATAGCACGCCTTCCCCCACGGCCCACAGTGATAACGAGGGCTGTACCGTCATGCTGGCGGACTTTGGCATCGCCATCAATGAGGACACGACGCGCTTGACCCGCGAAGGCCTGCGCGTGGGCACGGATGCCTACATGGCGCCGGAGCTCTACCCCACGCAGTTGGTCAAGCAGCCACCGCAGCCGACCGCCGCCAGTGACCGCTACTCGCTCGCGCTCATCGCGCTGGAGATGCTCACTCTGGTTAATCTGCGCCGCGCCACCAGTCCCCAGCAGTGGGCGCACAGCCGTGTGATACCGCAGTTGACCGCTCATAATCTGGCGCCTGGCGACGCTCCCCTCGCCCCCGCCCTCAACACTTTCTTCGCCTCCGCGTTGAACCCGGATCCTCAGCAGCGCTTCGCCACTGCATCGATTATGCTCGCGGAGCTGAGTGAGCTGGCGTCCGCGCCGCGCCCCGCAGCCCCGGATGCTGCCGCCGGCCCTGCTACGCTACCGGCCAGCCCCCATCACGAGCGCGCCCAGCACGAGCGCGCCCAGCAGCCGCGGCGCCGCCATCTGAGCATCCTCGGGGGCGTGCTTGCTGCGGTGTTGCTGTGTCTGGCAGTCGCCGGCGGACTAGCGCTGTACGGCGCGGGGTGGGACGAGCACGACGAAGTTCTGGCCCAACAATTTCCACAGCTGTTGCCGGAGCACCCTGGCCGCGCTCCGTGGCGCAACCTCGACTGCCGCCCCGCGCTGCCGGAAGCGGGGCAGCAAGCTCGAATCGTGTGCAGGAGCGACGACCTCACGCTCGTCGCAGCTGATTTCGGCACGGAGGACAACCGTAACTCCATCATGCCGCGCCGCCTCGACGTCTTAGTCCAGGATGCGTGCAGCATCACCTCGGCGGAAATCCCTCACCAGCCGGGAACGTGGGGAGTGTACCCCTCGGGAGTCTCCGCGCGTTTTGCTCTCGTTCTTGCTGGTCCGCATGCCCACGAGGACCGTTTGAGCTTGCCCATCTGTTAGCCCACCCTGGCGGGAGCGCTGTGTCACGCCCATGGACACGGTGTCGCCTTTAGAATGAGGAAGATTCTTATACCTCACCGTCTACCTCCTCCACGAAGGATTTCTCTCACCGTGACTACGCTTCCTGAATTTTTCACTACCCAGCACCGGCTGCGCGAGAAGGCTGTCTTGGACCAAGGGGCGGGCTCCTCGCTGTTTCTCGTGGAAGATCCCTCGCAGGACGAACTCCTCGTAGAGATTTATGGTCCGGAGCACCGCGGCGTGCTCCGCCAGTCCGGAATCGTTGGCCAGCTGCAGCACAGCGCTATTGCCCCCGTCGTGGGCACGGGCACGATGAACAATGGTCAGGAGTTTTTTGTGCGCCGCAGCCTGCCGGGCGAGCAGCTGTCGAAGTACACGTCGTCTGGCATCGGCGCCCACCACCTTTCCCAGGAGGAGGCTCTCGCCGTCTTTGCTCCCTTGGCCGACGCCACGGACTTCCTTATCCAGCAGGGCCGCGCTGGCTTTGCTCTCCGTGCGCTCAACCCGCGACGCATCATCCTCACCGATAACCGCTCGAACGCCTTCTTCGCCTCAGTCGGCCCAGCCACCGCTACCGACGCCCCCACTGCCTCCGCGAAGGAGGTCATCGACCGCCTGGCCCAGCTCGTCTCCGCGGCCTACCCAGGCTTCCGCGCCGCGGCCGCCTACCCCTCAGCCGCCGCCGTTATCGACGCCGTGCGCAGCACACACGCGGACAGCCCGGGCCCGGGCGCGGCCCCGTGGCAGTCAGCTCCGCAACACACCGCCGCCCCGCAGGCGGAGTGGGCCGGGCCGCAGCAACCCCAGCAACCCCAGCCTGGCTATGCTGCCGATCCCGCGGAGTCATCACCCACCACGCGCACCTCGAAATCGAAGGGCAAGGTCTTTGCGGGCTTGGGCGTGGGCCTTCTTCTCCTGCTCCTGGTTGGTGGGCTGCTGTGGTTCTTCTTGGGGAGGTCGGCGTGGTCCGACTCAGAGCAGGCGCTTGCCGACGGCCACCCCGGGCTCATCAGCTCCCGCCCCGGCGACGAAGGCTTCAACGGCGCCACCTGCGAATCCCGTGCTCCGGAGGACGGCCAAGAGGCGAAGATTACGTGCGTTGGTGACGGCGTGAGCTACTCCGTGGCGCGGTACGGGGACGTCACCCAGCGCGAGGCCGCCGGCCCGACGCAGGGCGCGCAGGAACTATCCAACGGACGCTGCACCGTGTACAGCTACGACATTTCCGATTCCGAGCCGGTGTTCTACATGAGCGCCGAGGACTCCACCGACGCCGTCCTCGTCTGGGGCGAGGACGCAGAGGACATCCGCCTCAACCTACCTCTGTGTTAAACCGCGCGCTTAAGCAGCGGTGCTATCACCGCAATGGCGATGCCGGCCACGCCGGCAAACAGGAAAGCCCAGTGCGTTCCCTGCGCCGTCGCCGCGGCCGGGCTTAGCCCAGCGGCAGCGCCAGCCAGGGTGCCGCGGGTGAGGAAGACAACGAGCAAAGCCGTTCCCGTCGCACCCGCCAACTGCTGGAAAGTGTTCATGATTGCCGAGCCATGCGAGTAGAGCTTCTTCGGAAGCGAGGACAGCGCAGTGGTCATCAGCGGCGTCATCATCAAGCACATGCCGAGGGAGAAGATCACGTGCATACCCACGACCATCCACACAGCTGAGTTCTCACCCAAGGTGGCCATGAGCCACAGCCCGGCCACCATGAGCAGTGATCCAGGAATCATAAGCGGGCGCGGGCCATAGGAATCGAAGAGCCGGCCCACAATCGGGGAAAGGAAGGCTTGGAGGATGCCGCCCGGCATCACCACCAACCCCGTGGCAAAGGCCGTAGCCCCCAGGGTGGTTTGCAGATAGATGGGCAAAACCGTGACCATTCCCAGCATGAGCCCAAAGGACAGGAGGAGGATGATCACCGCGAGGGTGAAGTTGCGCACGCGGAAGGGCCGCAGATCCATCAGGGCGCGGTCCTCCAGCGCCAAGCGCCGCTGCCGACGGATGAATACGACGAGCGCGATAACGCCCACCACGGTAACGGCGATATCCACCCATCCGTCACCCTGCAGCATCTTTTCTATCGAGGATAAACCGTAGATCAAACCGCCAAACGCGAAGGCGGAAAGGATGACGGAGAGGCCGTCGAGCGGGGTATCACGGTTCTCACCAACATTGTCCAAACGCCAGAGCCCGGCAACCAGGATGAGGCCGATGAGCGGAGCCATGGACCAGAAGATGGCGTGCCAGGTGAAGTGGTTGAGAATCGCTCCGCCGACGGTGGGGCCCAATGCCGGGGCCACGGAGATCACCACGGAAATGATGCCCATCACCGTACCCCGACGCTGCGCTGGGACCAGCGTCATGGCCACGGTCATAAGAGTAGGGATCATCAAAGCGGTTCCACCAGCTTGAAGGACGCGGCCCACCAGCAGGATGAAGAAGCTCGGCGCGAGGGCCGCCACCACGGTTCCGGCCAGGAAGAGCCCCGCGGACGCAACGAGAATCTGACGCGTCGTGAGCCTTTCCAGAAGGAAACCGGTGGTGGGGATAACCACTGCCATGGTGAGCATGAACCCTGTCAGCAACCACTGCGCACTCGTGGCGGGGATGGAATAGTCCGCCATAATGGCCGGTAGCGCAACGGAGAGCGAGGTCTCGTTGAGGATCATGACCATCGCTCCCAGCACCAGGATGCTGAGGGTAGTTATTACCTTCGAAGGGATTTCAGCGGACATTCAGCCGGCTACACCTTTCAACTTTTCTATTTTGGGTCTTCAGCGCTACTACTCACATCGTCAGCACCCAAAAGACAACACGTGAGCGATTTAGTGTATTCCTCTGGTGGCCGGGGGTGCCACACGAGCCAAATGTGAGCCCTCGTTGGGTGGCACTCCCCAGAATCTCAGCGAGTGCGCTAGGCCACACGGCAGTGTAAAGGTGACAGCGCCCTCCGTACTACTCAAAGCTCTAAAAGCTACTGCCTAAAGTTACAGAAAGGCCTCTGGATGCAGCGCGACCTCCTTGTCACTAACTCCGCTGGGGAACGCGCCGTCGTGCGCCCAGGTCAGCAGCTAGTGGCAGGCCGCGCGGGGGACTTCCCACTGGCTCCTGATGACGCCTCCATGCACCGCCACTTCCTCCACTTCTGGCAGCAGGAGGACAACTGGATGGTGAGTAACGTGGGCAGCTTCCTGGCGGCGGAGTTATCCTCCCCACGCATCCGCACGCACGGCCCCATCAGGCTACTGCCGCACGCTACCGCAGCCATCCCCGAGGGCACCTCGCTGCTGTGCTTCACGACGCCCAGCGGCTCCTACGAACTCACGCTGACTCGCGGCCCGCACTGATCTAGCGCTGCCCACCTTTCTCGGACACGAGTGCACGCGCGGTCGGGTCCAAGACGACGACTGCGCCGCCATCTTCGATGCTGCAGCCCAGCCACCGATAGTCGGGCTCGTCTGGCCAGCCGGGATCGGCGTTATAGGAGCAGCTGAAGTCATCTTCCATGAGGTACCCGCGGTTGCCGCCCTCCATGGGCGCGAAGTCATAGTTCTTGTAATACTCAAGAACCTCCATTGCCCGCGCGCAGTTCGTCCCATTCTCTTTGGCATAGACGTATTCGCCATTACCGAGGTCCCCACAGATAGTTCCGGTCATGGCTTTTCCTTCCCCATCTGGCTCCGGCGGGAAGGTATCGGAGTAGTATTCACCATCGTCTTTCACTGTGAAGTGGTGGCCATCAATCTTGACCGTGAATTCATCCTCACTCACGGATTCAAACGTCACCCCGTTCATCGTGACGGTGTTCCCTGCTTCCAGCCTGGTGGGTGCCGCGGCGTCTCCTCCCATTTTCACATTGGGATAAAAGCCCGCGTTCGCATCGAAATTGACGGAATTGGAGAGCCAAAGCGGCTGCCCGGTCGCCGGGTACAAGGGCGGATCAGCGAACATGACGCTGCACCCGATCAAACCTTGATCCTCAGTGACTGTGCAGGACACGCGGTCATTTGGGCTGCTCACTCCATACACCGTGGAGGTCGCGTGCCCCAAGTTGGTGGCGATGAAGTCTTCCTTAGCTTGTTCCTTAAGACCCGAGTCGCCTTCCTTGTCCTTCCCAGACGTCGGAGACGGGCTCGCTGCCGTAGATTCAGCGTTATCGGCGGAAGTCTCGGCGGTGGAGGTGTTGTGGAATTGCGGTTCACCGCTGGTGGAATCCTCAGCAGCAGAACACGCTGCCGCTGTACAGGCGATCAGTGCGAGGGGCAGGGCATTCAGAAGCTTTGTCACACCTGCATCTTCCCACGGATTGGTCAATCCTGCGGCCTGCCGCAGCAGTTTTCCCTCATTGGGGGCTGAAGGCGCAGCAATGAGAAAACCAGAAAACCCGCGCAGCCACCACAGTGGCGGGCGCGGGCAGGTGGAAGCTAGGAGAAACTAGTGCTCCGGCTTCACGATCGGGAAGAGCACGGTCTCGCGGATGCCCAGGCCGGTCAGGGCCATGAGCAGGCGGTCCATGCCCATGCCAGCACCGGCTGTCGGCGGCATGCCCTGCTCCATGGCGGCGAGGAAGTCCTCATCCAGCACCATGGCCTCCTCATCACCGCCGGCGGCAAGGCGGGCCTGGTCCTCGAAGCGCTCGCGCTGGATTACGGGATCCACCAGCTCCGAGTAGCCCGTGGCCAGCTCGAAGCCGCGCACGTACAGGTCCCACTTCTCCGTCACACCCGGCTGCGAGCGGTGCTGGCGGGTCAGCGGGGAGGTCTCAACCGGGAAGTTCTTCACAAAGATCGGGCCCTCGAGCTGGTCCTCGCAGAGCACCTCCCAGATCTCCTCCACCAGCTTGCCGTGGCCCCAGCCGCCGTTCTTCGGGACGTCGAGCCCGATGACGTCGGCAATCGCCTTGAGCTCCTCGACGGTGGAGTCGATGGTCACTTCCGGCTGGCCGGGGAACTTGCGCTGCAGAGCCTCGTTGAGGGAGGGGTACATTTCAATTTCCGGCCACTCTTCGCCGCCGAGGTCATACTCCGTGCCATCCGCCAGGGTGACGGTGGTGGAGCCAAAGACCGCGCGGGCCACAGACTGGATGGACTCGCGAATGGTGCGAGCACAGTCGTTGTAGTCGCCCCATGCCTCGTAGGTCTCCAGCATGGCGAACTCCGGGGAGTGGGAGCGGTCAACGCCCTCGTTGCGGAAGTTGCGGTTGATTTCAAAGACGCGGTCAATGCCGCCGACGACAGCGCGCTTCAGGAAGAGCTCCGGAGCGATGCGCAGGTAGAGGTCGATGTCCAGGGCATTGGAGTGGGTCACGAACGGGCGGGCCGCCGCACCACCGTGGATGGTCTGCAGCATCGGGGTTTCGATCTCCACGAAGCCCTGATCCTCCAGGTAGTTGCGCAACGCACGCATGACCTTCACGCGGGTCATGGCATTCTTGCGGGCCTCCTCGCGCACGATGAGATCGTTGTAGCGCTGGCGCACGCGAGTTTCCTCGTTCATGTCAGCGAAGGAAACCGGAAGCGGGCGCAAGGACTTCGCCGCCATGGTCCACTCGGAAGCCATGACGGAGAGCTCGCCGCGGCGCGAAGCAATGACGCGGCCGCGTACGGAAATGAAATCACCCAGGTCAACGTCAGACTTCCACGCGGCGAGGCGCTCCTCCCCTACCTCCGCCAGCGACAGCATGGCCTGTACCTGGGTGCCATCACCATCCTGCAAGGTGGCAAAGCAGAGCTTGCCGGTATTACGCATGAAGATAAGGCGGCCGGCGATGGCTACCTCGACGTCAGTCTCCTCACCCGCGCTGAGGTAGGTGACGCCCTCTTCCGCGGCCGGCTCTTCGCCCTCTGCAACGACCTGGAACTGCTGGCGGAGATCCCGCAGGGAGATCGTGCGGTCCACGGTCACCGGATAAGGCTCGGTGCCGGACTCCAACAGTCGGGCGCGCTTCTCGCGGCGGATGCGCAGCTGCTCGGGGACGTCAGTAACTTCAGTATTCTTCTTCTCGCTCACGGTTGTCTAGGGTAGTCGATCCCCATACGCTGGCGCGATCCCGGTTCACAGAGTGTTCATCTAGCCGTTAGACAGCATCAACCGCGCGGCCATCTCAACCGTATTAACTCAGTGCGTCCGTTGCGACATCCCCGCGCAACCAACGAGTTCGATTTTTGGAGCATATTTTCATGACACTCAACGGCCGCAATCTCTTGGCTAACATGTTTACCTCTTCTCGTTCTTCTCTTAC
Organism: Corynebacterium sp. HMSC074A09; assembly: GCF_001811545.1. Lineage (NCBI taxonomy): Bacteria > Bacillati > Actinomycetota > Actinomycetes > Mycobacteriales > Corynebacteriaceae > Corynebacterium > Corynebacterium sp. HMSC074A09. Next base: position 98,129 of record NZ_KV805147.1, read on the forward strand.
CTGCACCTACAAGTGCGGTAATGCCTGCTTCGGCGAGTGCGAGAACACCTCCGATAACCCTTACTTTGGTGACCAGTTCTCCCGCCGCACTGCTCTGCGCGCCGGTGGTCTGGCCGTCGTCGCCGTCGGTGGCTCCTCTGCGCTGGCTGCGTGTGCCGCGCCGGATGACAACGGGTCTGCGGCTGGCAGCTCCTCCAACAAGACCAGCGAGGTCAAGGGCTCTGACATCGAGCTCACCTCCGCCGAGGGCATGCACTTTGAAGCCGTGGAGGCCAACACCAAGGATGAGGTCGTCATCCCCAAGGGTTATGAGCAGTCCGTCCTGATTGCCTGGGGTGACCCGGTCATCGAGGGCGCGCCGGAATTCGACGTCAACAACCAGACTGCCGCGGATGCGGAGAAGCAGTTCGGCTTCAACAATGACTTCGCCGGCCTCATCGAGCACCCGGATGACAAGAACCGCATGATCTACATGTGCTCGCACGAGTACACCACCGAGCCGATGATGTTCCCGGACTACGACCCGGAGAACCCTACCGAGGAGCAGGTAAAGATCGGTTGGGCTGGCCACGGCCACACCATCCTCGAGGTTTCCAAGGTGAAGGGCTCCGGCGAGCTCAAGCGCGAATTCGGCCCGCTCAACCGCCGCATTACCGCCACCACCCCCTTCACCTTGGTCGGCCCCGCCAAGGGAACTGATCTGGTGAAGACCTCCGCCGACCCGAAGGGTGAGAAGGTCCTGGGTACCCTCAACAACTGCTCCGGTGGCGTGACCCCGTGGAACACCATGCTGTCCGGCGAAGAAAACTTCGACCAGTATTTCGCCGGTGGCGATGTCAAGGATGAGAAGGCCGCTGAGTCTCTCAAGCGCTTCGGCATCGAGGAGGGCCCGTCCGAGCGTAAGTGGGAAAAGTACGATGACCGCTTCGATGTGACCAAGGAGCCGAACGAGCCGAACCGCTTTGGCTGGCTCGTGGAGATCAACCCGCTGGACCCGAAGTCCACCCCGATTAAGCACACCGCTGTGGGCCGCTTCAAGCACGAGGCCGGCAACATCCACATCACCAAGGATGGCACCGTGGTCTGCTACTCCGGCGATGACTCCCGCTTCGAGTACGTCTACAAGTTCGTCTCCTCCAAGAAGTACAAGGAGGGCGACCTGAAGCACAACATGACCATCCTGGACCACGGCACCCTGTACGTGGCCAAGATGGAGGGCAACTCCCCGGAGAAGGAAATCGACGGCTCCGGCGTCCTGCCGGAGGACGGTGCTTTCGACGGCACCGGTGAGTGGGTCAAGCTGCTGACCTCCGATACGGAGAACAACAAGTTCGAGTCCCACGTGGACGGCATGTCCGCCGAAGAAGTCGCCGTCTTTACCCGTGAGGCCGCCGATAAGGTGGGTGCCACCAAGATGGACCGCCCAGAGGACGTTGAGGTTCACCCGGAGACCGAGAAGGTCTACATCGCACTGACCAACAACAAGTACCGCGGCGCCACCGGTGAGAACGCCAAGAAGAACAAGGAAGACGCCAAGGAATGGGCTCCGGTCAAGGAGAACAAGAACGGCCTGGTCATGGAGCTCGAGGATGACCACGCCGGCGAGAAGTTCACCTGGAACCTCTTCCTGGTCTGTGGTGACCCGCGTGAGGCCAGCACCTACTTCGGTGGCTTTGATAAGGAGAAGGTCTCCCCGATTTCCTGCCCGGATAACCTGGCCTTCGACAACCACGGCAACCTGTGGATCTCCACTGACGGCAACGCGCTGGACTCTAACGACGGCCTCTACGCCGTGACCACCGAGGGCGAGACCCGCGGCGAGCTCAAGTGCTTCCTCACCGTCCCGGCGGGCGCGGAGACCTGTGGCCCGATCGTCGACGATGACCGCGTCATGGTCAACGTTCAGCACCCGGGCGAGTCTGATGACGCCACCTTCGACAACGCCACCTCCCACTGGCCTGATGGCGGTAAGTCCACCCCGCGCCCGGCCGTGGTTGTGGTGTGGAAGAAGGGCGGCAAGATCGGTACCGAATAAGGCACCGACGTTGCGTAGTGCGCACTCTTAGGCGGTGCGCAGCTGCGCCTCCAGCACCTCCTGTGCAAAGTCCCACAACGGGGTTGCAACGCCAGCTTTGACGCCCATGCGTCGGATCGCTCCGACCTGGGCGTCTAATTCGTTGGGAAGCCCCTCCTTGATATCGCGCTGCATCGAGGACGTACTGTCCGGGTGCTGCTGGCGGGCGAACTCCATGGTCTGTTCCACCACGTTCTCCGGCAGCTTCACGCCGAGTGCGCGCCCGACGGCCTCGACTTCCCGCATGAATGCCTCAAGCTGGCCGGGGATTTCCTGGCAGAGGTAACCAATCGGTTTATCCACCAAGGCGCCCAGAGTTCCTGTCGGGGTAACGAACATGGCTTTCGACCAAACGTCGACAAGCGCGGCGTCATGGAACTTGCTGGAAGCCCCAGACTCCTTCAGCGCCGCCGCCAGTTCCTCGCCCGTGCGGCGCAGGGACTCCGGCGCATCGGCACTTAGCGGTCCGAAAGCCAAAGCCAAAGGCCCTGGGTTGCGCTTGATCCGTGCCGGCGCCAGGCGCGTGGCATAGACGCGAGCGACACCGGCGAGGATGTTTTCCTCCCCGAATTCCTCGGCCGCCAAGTACGGAATCTCGACCGAGTTGTGCGTGGTCACCACCGGGATTCCCTGCAGCGCCTCGCGGTCCTCCGCGCTTCCAAAGGTCTCGTTGCCCGGCAGCGCCTTCGACGCGATAATCGCCACGTCCAATCCGCCCAAGAGTTCTTTGACCTCAGCAAAGGTGTGGGCAGCCGGGACCTTTATGACCTCGGTGGTGGTGGGTTCCGCGTGGGCGTCGATCAGCGTCACGCCCGTCTCCCCCAGCACCCGCAAGGTCTCACCGCGAGCGACGAAGGCGACGTCGTGGCCCGCTGCTTTCAGTTTTCCGCCAAAGTATCCGCCGATGGCGCCGGCTCCCAGAATTCCAATCTTCATGTCTCCAACCTAGCTGGTGGAGACCTGCGCCACAGACTTTTATCCGCGCTGTTCTAAGTTACGGAAGCCAATGCCCAACGGCACGCCCGCGTTATCGATGAGCCGCACGCCGCCAATGGTGGCGGCGATAAAGAGGCGGGCATCGCCCTCTGCTGGGGCTTCACCCAGGTCGCGTCCGCGCAGCTCCACGTACTCCGGCTCGACGCCCGCGGCGGCCAACACTTCACGTGCCACACGGACAACTTCCTCGGCTCCGGATTCCGCCGCGTACGCACCGGCGGTGAGTGCCGCTGACAAGGCGCTGGCTTGCTCACGGGCCTCCGGTGCGACGTCGGCATTGCGCAGGCTCATCACCACCCCATCGGGCATACGCACCGAGGGCACGCCCTGCACACGCGCCGCAATGTGGAGGTCCGTAAAGGCCTGCTGGGTGGCCACGAGCAGCTCGTAGTCCTTCTCCCCCATGAACACATCGCTGGGACCCAGCGCGCAGGTCAGCGCCACAATGCGGGTCAGCTCCGCGCTCACGTCCTCCATGCCGTGGTCGGGTGCAAGGACCCGCGTGCGCTGACTCTGCTGGTCGTAGCGCCACACCACATCAACCCCATCGAGGGAAGAGATGTCCGTCTCCGGGTCCACTGCCACGACCACGATGCCACCGCGCACGCGTTGTGCTGCCTGCACGAGTGCCAGGTGCCCGGCGTGAATATCGCGGCCGAGTGGCACCAGCACTACGCGCTTGCCGGTCTTGCGGTAGGCGCTGCCGACCATGCGGATGCGCTCGTTGTCCTCCACTAGGAGTTGCTCTGCCACGGCGCTTCCTTTCTTACTGCCCACAGTTCCAGTTCTTCCATGTTCTTCTTCTCACCCACCATGCGGGCGACGTCGCGGTAGTTGCGCGCCATGCCCAGCTCCACGGCGGCGGAGTAAGCATCGATGATGTCGCCAGCGTCAAGGTCGAAGGAACTGCCCATAAAATCTTCGATAATCCCCGCCTTAAGCGCCGCCCACGCGCTGAGTTCACCGAGCATCTCCGCGTAGTACAACCGCGCGGCTCGCTCGGCACGTTGTGCCGCCGGCACCGTTTCTGCAGTTTGGTGAATCTCCGAGAGCAGCAACCCAATGACGGTCTCCGCCACCTCATCGAGGGTGCCCACCGCGTAGGAGTCGCCCAGGGGAGCTGCGGCAATCGTCAGGCACCCGCGCGTTTCCAGCTCATCAAGGGCTTCCACCCCAGCCAGCAATGAGGTGTGGATGACGATTTGCTTGGGGCGCACGTGCTTTTCGACGTCCCCCACTGCCCCCTCCAGCTCCCTCGCCGTCGCGGCGAGAATCAGCGCATCGAAGCGGTCCAGCTGGGCGGGGTCCTCAAGCTTCTCAATGGTGTGGCCAGCCATCTCCAGACGGAGGGCGAAGTTAATGCCGGCTCGGGAATTACCCCAGACCGCCACTCGCATGCGCGGAGCAGACATCTACTTCTTCACGTCCTTGTTCTGCTGTTCTTTCCGGCGCTTGCTACGCGCCATGAGTTCAGCCACGGAGACCGCGCCCTCGCGGTGCTCATCGCTGCGGCGGCGGCCACGGGTGCTGGTCTGTGCGGTGTCTGCCTCCGGCTTGCGGTGGCGGTGGTGCGGCTGGGCCGGGGCAGAGTTCTCCTTGACGTGCTGCCCGCCCGCGGCACCCTGGTTCCACTGCACGGCCTGGAAGCTATCGGTCTTGAACTCCGGTGCCTTTGGCTGGGGCTGTGGCTTCTCAGTCTTCGGCTGGGGTTGAGGCTTCGGCTGCGGCTTCTGCTGTGCCGCCTGCGGCTGAGGCTGTGTTTCGGTCACTGGGCGAAACGCCGAGGGACGGTTCTGAGAAGGCTGCGGCGCGCCGAAGGCCGATGGTGCTGGGCGGGTGCCCTGCTGATCTGCGGGTTTCCCGGCGGGCTGCTCGGCTGGCTTCTGCGTGGGTTGCTGAGCAGGCTTCGCGGCTGGCTTCGCCGCCGGCTGCTGGGCGTTGGCACGGGCGTTATCCGCCAGCAGATTGTCCAGCGGGTTGCTCACCGGGTGGGTCGGCTGCGAGCCGAGGCGGCCTGCGACGGCGTCGGCAGACGGCGCGCCGCCGGACTTCTGGGTGAAGTTCACGTTGGGGGCATCGCCGCGCTCATCCACGCCAGCGCCGCCAGCCTTGCGCTCCAGCTCCTGGATGCGGCGAGCCTCCGCATACAGGGCGGCCGGCTCGTAGACCCACTCGCGCCCGGAGATCTCCTCGATCTGGGTGCGGATGGCTTCCAGCTCCGATCGGATCTCCGCCAGGACCTTGCTGTTATCCGCGCTCGAAGCACCGGAAGCGGTCAAGGTGGATGCGGCATGGGCGCGCTCCACCGCCAGAAGCTCCTTGGCCTCATGGGCCTGACGGCGATAGCGCACCACCAAGAAGAAGCCCAACACCGCGGCCCACAGGGCAGCCAGCAGGGCAATCTTCAGTGCGTTCGCCGAACCCGAAATCAACATGACCAGGCTGGCGATGACCGCGAGGATGACGAGGATGATAAGCCCAATAGAACCAGCATCCGTCTTCGAACCGTCCTGGGAAGACTCCGCCGTTGTCGGTGGCTGAGAGTCCGGCTGCGCAGAAAACTGGGTGGTCGGGCGATCATCCGGGGCCGACTCGTACTGGGGATCAGGGGCGTGGTGCGGGCTCGTCATGCCCACTAACTTACCGCTTGTGCCCCATCAGTTGGAGGTGGCACCTCGCAGTGTCGCTCCAACACCACTCCGGCAACACACATCGCGGCACCGCCCAGCGCCGAAGACACCACCCCGGCCAGGTCACCAGCCGCAGCGACGAGCTCACCGGCGCGCGGCACCACGTAGACCGCCATGCCAGCATAGGCCCCGCCCACGATGGCCCCGGTCCACGCCGAGGCTTTGCCGACAAGCAGGAATTGCGCGATGGTCATGGGATTGAGCTGCGAGTTATCCAGGCCGATACCGTGCTCGTCCTCCTTGGCACCGCGCACCTTGAGCGTCAACAGCACGCACACCAGCGCCATAGCCCACAGAGAAATCGATACGGTTGCCGGAATGGCCAGCATGGAGCCATAAAAGCGGGTGGTGAGGGTGGCAGCCGCCGCAGCCACGAAGAGGGCGGTGCCGACAAGCGCGCCAATCGACGTCCTCGTCATTACTCCCCCAGTTCCTTCACCGCAGCGACCTCGTCCTCATCGAGGTCGGCGATGAGCTCGCGCACCGGGGTGCCGTTGAGCTCCGCGTGCTCATCCGCGGCCAACCACGGCACGAGCACGAAGGCCCGCTCGTGAGCATAAGGATGCGGCAGAATAAGTTCCGGATCTTCGGAGGTCACGCCGTCTATCTGCACGACGTCCACGTCCAGGGTGCGAGGACCCCAGTGCCGCACCCGCACACGCTCAGCGGCCTCCTCCAGCTTCTGGCCACGGCGTAGCAGCTCCAGCGGGGTGCAGTCCACGTCCACGATGAGCACCGCGTTGAGGAATTCATCTTGGTCGGTCACGCCCCACGGCGGGGTGGCAAAGACTGGAGAGGCAGCGACGGTCTCCTCAGCAAACTCGTCAAAGACGGTCTGCAGCAGCGCGCAGCGGTCTTCCATGTTGGAGCCGATAGACAGCACGGCGCGCATTAGCCTGCCATCCTCTTTCGGGAGCGGCGGGCCACGACTGCCACGTCCGCGAAGGTGCGCGGGATGGGCGCCTTCGGCTTGTGGATGGTCACCTCGATGGCATGGAGAATCCCGAAGCGCTGCATCGCGGTCTCGGCGACCTCCTCAGCCACCGTCTCGATAAGGTCCCGGGAGGGGCCCTCGACGATGTCCGCGGCGACGTCGGCAAGCTCGGCGTAATTCACCGTGCGGGACAGGTCATCCCCGATTCCCGCGGTGTCCAACCAACAGGTGATATCCACGATGAAGGGCTGCCCCGTCTTCTTCTCTTCCTCGAAGACGCCGTGGTAGCCAAAGCACTCCAGGCCGGTGAGTTCAATGCGATCCGCCATGTTTTATGCCTTTCCCAAAGAAGTGGACACCACTGTTCCGCCGTCCGCGCCGTTGGCGTAGCTGCCGGAGGCATGCGCGCCGCCGGTGTAGGCCGCGCCCGCGTTCCAGGCCGCGGCGACATCCACGGCATCGCGCGAGACTTCCACCTCGTGCACGCGCACGCCCCACGCACCCATCTGCGCAGAGATGGCGGTGACGGCCGCGGTGGCCGGGTCCGCGAGCAGCGGGCTGGACTCGGCGCCGCGATCTTCCCGGATGGCGGCGAGGAAGCGCTTGCGGGACGCGCCCACCAACAGCGGGAACTCGCCCTGGAGGAACTCCGGCAGAGCCTTGAGCAAAGCCCAGTTATCCTGCGGGGACTTGGCAAAACCCAGGCCCGGATCCACGACGATATTGTCGTGGCTAACACCGGCCTGCAGGGCGTTATCAGCGAGCTTCGCCAGGGACTCGTGGACATCGCGCACCACATCCCCGCCATGGTCGGCCACACCGGCGGCCGAGCCGAACTGGACGGTGCGCCAGTGCATGAGGCAGACCGGCAGGCCGGTTTCGGCCATGGTGCGGTACATGTCCGGGTCGGCCGCACCACCGGAGACGTCATTGATCATGTCCACGCCGGCCTCCGCAGCGGCTTGAGCAACCGAGGCCCGCATCGTGTCCACCGAGGTCTTAATCCCCTCCTCGCGCAGCGCCTTGATGACGGGCACGACGCGGCGTTCTTCCTCCTCGGCAGCCACGCGCACCGCACCCGGGCGGGTGGACTCACCGCCGACATCGATCATGTCCGCGCCGCAGGCGACAAGGTGGCGGGCGTGGGTAAGTGCATCGTCGATGTTGATCCAGCGCCCGCCGTCGGAGAAGGAGTCCTCGGTGACATTGACGATGCCCATGACCAGCGTGCGGCCGGGAACGGTGAGATCACTGACTGCCATTGCTGCTAGCTCCTAATCAGGCTCATGACCTCCGCGCGGGAGGCCGCATTCTTCTTGAATCCGCCGCGCACCGCGGATGTCGTCGTGGTCGCCCCCGGCTTGCGGATACCGCGCATGGCCATGCACAGGTGCTCGCACTCGATGACGACGATGACGGACTGCGCGTGGAGGACCTCCACCAGCGCATCGGCGATCTGGCTGGTGAGGCGCTCCTGGACCTGCGGGCGCTTTGCGTACATGTCCGCCAGGCGAGCCAGCTTGGACAGGCCGGTGACGTGGCCGTCGGAGCCAGGGATATAGCCGATGTGCGCCGTGCCGTAGAAGGGCACGAGGTGGTGCTCGCAGGTGGAATAGATGGGGATATCGCGCACGAGGACGAGCTCTTGGTGCTCCTCGGCAAAGGTCTTGTGCAGGACCTCAGTCGGGTCCTGGTGGAGACCTGCGAAGACCTCGGCATAGGCGCGGGCCACGCGGGCCGGGGTCTCGCGCAGGCCCTCGCGGTCGGGGTCCTCGCCCACTGCGATGAGCAGCTCGCGGATGGCTGCTTCGGCGCGCTCGTGGTCGAAGTCGCGCTGCGCCGGGATGTTATCGCTCATTGGTGTCGCCATCCTTGTACGGGTTGTTGCGGTGTTCATGTTCTCCCCAGCCGGGAGCGCCCCAGGCGTGCTCCTCCGGCTTGGCGTGGCGGCCGCGGCGTTCCGGTTCGCGTGGCTGCGGCTGGTGTTCTGGTTGGGGCTGGGATTCTGGCTGCGATGCGGCGGCATCCGGCACACGCGGAATCTCTTGGGTGTCCTCGTGGCTGGGGCCAGCCTGTTCTGGGGCAACAGTTTCTTCCTGCGCCCCATCGCTGACCGCTTCGTCTGCGCTGAGCTCGCGACCGGTGGGCTCGGTGATATCGGACTCGCCGAAGAAGGTATTGCCCTTCTCCGGATCCACGTAGTCACCCGCGTGCTGGCCGAAGCTGAAGCCAATCTCCTCGACCGATGCCTCCGATGTCGCGGCGGCGGCCTCGTCACCGTTTTCCTTCGCGCGTTCGAGCTCCGCGTGGCGGCGCTCGCGGGCGGCACGGGAGGCGTCGAGAAGCGTCATGCGCTTCGGCAGCTCCTCGCCGCGCTCCTGGGCAAGCTCGACCGGGGTCTTTACCGGCTCGCGGCCGGCCTGGCGCGGGAAGCGAGCGTCCTCGTTCGGGAAAACGTCGAAAGCCTCGCGCGGCTCGATGCCCTCGAAGATGCCCTCGAGGTCCGGGCGGCGCAGGGTTTCCTTCTCCAGGAGCATCTCGGCGAGCTTATCCAGGTAGTCGCGGTGCTCGGACAGGATGTCATAGGCCTGCTGGTGCGCGCGGTCCAAGAGGTAAGCCATCTGCTCATCAATCTTGGCGGCAATGGCATCGGAGTAGTCGATGGTCCCGCCGCCACCCATCTGGCTGAAGGGATCGCCCTGCTCCTTGCCGTACTTGACGGTGCCTAGATCCGGCGAGAAGCCGTACTCAGTAAGCATGGACCGCGCAATCTTGGTGGCGTGCTCGATATCGGAGGAAGCACCGGTGGTCGGTGCGCCGAAGACCAGCTCCTCAGCGGCACGGCCACCCATGGCGAAGACGAGGCGCGCGAAGAGCTCATCGCGGGTATACATGCCCTTGTCATCTTCCTGCGCGGTCATGGCGTGGCCGCCGGTGCGGCCGCGGGCCAGGATGGTGACCTTGTAGACGCGCTCAATGTCCTTGAGCGCCCAGGCGGCCAAGGTATGACCGCCCTCGTGGTAGGCGGTGACCTTCTTTTCATGCTCGGAAATGATCTTGCCCTGGCGGCGCGGGCCGCCGACGACGCGGTCGGTAGCCTCTTCCAGCGCATCATAGGTAATGACGTTGCCGCCGATGCGGGCGGTGAGCAGGGCGGCCTCGTTGAGCACGTTGGCCAGGTCCGCGCCGGACATGCCGGCGGTGCGCTTGGCCAACTGAGCCACGTCGACTTCCTTGGCCAGCGGCTTGTCCTTGGCATGCACGCGCAGAATCTGCTCGCGGCCGGCCAGGTCCGGGTTGGTGACCGGGATTTGGCGGTCGAAGCGGCCCGGGCGCAGCAGCGCCGGGTCCAGGATGTCGGGACGGTTGGTGGCCGCGATGAGGATAACACCCTCGCGGTCACCGAAGCCGTCCATCTCCACGAGCAGCTGGTTGAGGGTCTGCTCGCGCTCATCGTGTCCACCGCCGGTACCGGAGCCGCGCTGGCGGCCCACGGCATCAATCTCATCAACGAAGATGATGCACGGGCTATTTTCCTTCGCCTGCTTGAACAGGTCGCGCACGCGGGAGGCACCGACGCCGACGAACATCTCCACGAAGTCGGAGCCAGAAATGGAGTAGAAGGGCACACCGGCCTCGCCCGCCACGGCACGGGCCAGCAAGGTCTTACCGGTGCCCGGCGGGCCGTAGAGAAGTACGCCGCGCGGGATCTTCGCGCCGAGGGCGTGGTAGCGCTCCGGATCATCGAGGAAGTCCTTGATTTCCTGCAGCTCATCCACGGCCTCGTCCGCACCGGCCACATCCGCGAAGGTGTTGGTCGGCATATCCTTGGTCAGCTCCTTGGCCTTGGAGCCGCCAATGCCAAACATGCCGCCAGCGCCCTGCTGCATGCGCGACATCATCCAGAACAACAGCGCGAAGAGCAGCAGCATCGGCAACAGGAAGCTAATCATCGAGCCGATGAAGGAATCCTGCGTGACCTTCGTTTGGTACTTCTCAGCACCGGAGTCCTTGACCGCGTTAAAGACCTGCTCGGAGGCGCGTGCCGGGTACTTGGCAATGACCTCCTCGATGCCCTCCTGCTCTTCCACCGTCACCGGCTTCTTGAGCTTGAGGCGCAGTTGCTGCTCGCGGTCGTCGATCTGCGCTTCCTCGACGTTCTTGGAGGTCAGCTGCTCCATGGCCACCGAAGTGTCCACCTGCTTGAAGCTGCGGGCATCGTTGGTAAAGAACGTGAATGCGTACAGCAGGATGAGAACCAGGCCCGCGATGGAGCCGTAGCGGATGATGTTCTTGTTTTTCATTAACTACCTTGCACAATTGCGGCTTAAAGCGCCGGACAAGAATAAAGATTAATCGTTGCTGTAGACCGCCGGATGCAGCGTACCTACATAGGGCAGGTCACGGTAGCGCTCGGCAAAATCCAGGCCATACCCCACGACAAACTCGTTGGGGATATCGAAGCCTACATCGAACAGGTCAAGCTCTGCCTTAACCACCTCTGGCTTGCGCAACAGGGTGACCACCTCAAGGGATCGTGGCTGGCGGCCCTGCAGGTTACGGATAAGCCACGACAAAGTCAGGCCGGAATCAATGATGTCCTCCACGATGACCACATCGCGGCCCTCGATATCGCGGTCCAAGTCCTTCAGAATGCGCACAACCCCCGAGGAGGAGGCCGAGTTGCCGTAAGAGGAGACCGCCATGAACTCCAGCTGGGACGGGATAGCAAGCTTGCGGGCGAAATCCGTCAGGAAGAAAACCGCGCCCTTGAGCACGCAGACCAAGATGAGGTCCTCGTCGGTGTTGCGGTATTTCTCCGCCACGCGATCCGCCATTTCCTGGATGCGCGCCTGAAGATCGTCTTCGGTGATGAGAACGTTTTTGATGTCCTCTCCATAAGGATGGGCGGGGACGGCTAAATCATGGTTATCGTGCACGTGAGCGCTCCTTTGCTGACCGAGGCAATAGTGACAGTTTGCCACCAACGCGTGCGACTTCCAACCTTGTACCTTTCTTTTCCCCACGGACGGCGACGGGGCCTTGGCCATGCCACTGCGTGCACAGGGCATCGATGCCGCGCACCGCCTCGCGCGTAACCTCTATTCCCTCCTCGCGCAGCCACGCAGCGATCGCCCGGCGGCGCTTTGGTTCTGGGAGAACGGCCAGCTCGGCGCAGTCGGTGGTGGGGTGTGTGCTGAGGAGGGCGTCGTCAAGCGCGGCGTCGTGGGCTGCCTGGGCCAGGGCCGGGATGGGGTCACCGCCCACGATGTCCGCCAGGCGCGGGAGAATCTCGCGGCGCAGGGCCACGCGGCGGAAGGCTCGGTCCTGGTTCTGGGGGTCCTGCCAGACCTCCAGCCCCAGCTCCGCGCAGGCGGCCTCGGTCTGGGCGCGGCGCACGCTCAGCAGGGGGCGCACAACGCGCACGCCCTCCACCTCGGAGCGCTCGCGCATGCCCGCGACCTTCCCCCGCAGGGCACCCAGCAGCAGGGTTTCGGCCTGGTCATCAGCGGTATGCGCCACCGCCACCTCACCCCAGGGCGCGAAGGCACGGTACCGGGCGGCGCGGGCTTCGGCCTCCACGGAGCCTTGCTTGCCGACGTCCACCCGCAACACCTCCGCCCCCGCCCCCAAGGCGCGGGCCTGCTCGGCAGCCCGGCGCGCCTGCGCGGCCGAGCCTTCCTGTAAGCCGTGGTCGACGCAGAGCGCTGTCACCTCGTGTCCTTCGGCCACGAGAGCGGCGGTCAGCGCCAAGGAATCGGCCCCGCCGGACAAGCCCACGGCGATGGCGCGTGGCTGCTCACCGACCACGGCGCGGGCGGCGACGCGGCACGCCAAAAAGTTGGGGCTTCTGCGCGGCCAAAAAGGTTTCTTAGAAGTCATGGAGGGCAGCGGCGAGAGCATCTTGGGCTTGGCGGGCGGAGGTGACTTCGCCGTCGTTGACTAAGAAGGCGAAGGCGTACACGCGACCCGACTGGCCCTGGGCGGTGCCGGTCAGCGCGGAGGTTCCCGTGAGGGTGCCGGTTTTGGCGCGAACGTACCCGCGGGCCGGCGAATCGGGGTAGCGCTGGTAGAGCGTGCCCTCACCGCCGGCGAGGGGCAGGTAGCCCAACAGCGGGCGCAGCTCCTCGGTGGCTACGGCCTGGTCCATGATGTGGGCGAGTACGTCGGCGGGGATGCGGTTATCGCGGGACAGGCCGGAACCGTCTTTGAGGGTGATGTCGCTGATGTCGATGCCGTGGCCTTTAAGCACGTCGAGCATGGTTTTCGTGGCGCCCTCGAAACTTGCTTCCGCGCCCTGGCTGACGGCCAGCTCGCGGGCGATGGCCTCCGCCATGACGTTATCGGAATCCTTCACCGCTTCCTGGGCGCGCAAAGCCAACGGCTCAGATTCTGTAGCTGCGATGACCTCGGTGTTCTCGGGCGCTGAGCTCGTGTCCGCCTTGTCGGTTCCCAGGCGGGAGGCCAACGCGCGGGCGACGTCGAGGGCCGGCTCGTGGGAGCGCGGAACGTCGCCGGTCTTCTCCCCAATGCGCCCACCGTAGAGCATGGCCGGCTGGATGGGGGCGACGAAACCGCCGTCAATATTGTCATCATCCCAGCCCGGTGCCTGGTCGGGCCCGGCCCAGATGGACGTGTCGATGGAGACCCGCGTGACGGTATCCATCTTCTGCTGAATCTGTTCCGCCAGCTCATCGAGGCGCTCGTCCGTCAGCCAGACATCGCCGGCGGCCTTGATAACGATCTCGCCCTCGTGCTCACCTGCGACCACTTCGGTGGTCAGGCGCTCTTCTTCGTCGAGCTTGAGCGTAGCCGCGGCGAGGGTGAGGACCTTGGTGGCGGAGGCCGGGGTCAGCGGCTTTGCGGGCTCGCGCTCCCACAGCACGTCCTGGGTGGTGGTGTCGATGATCTGCCCGCCGAAAGTGGCTAGAGCCTTGTCCTTGCCTAGCTCATCCAACCTGGCTTTGAGCGCGGCGGCGTCGATATCACCGGGCTCGACGGGCTGGACCAGTGTTGTGGGTTCTTCCTGTTTATAGGGCTGGCCGTGGTCCAGGTGATCGTAGGTGCGCTGGATTTCTACGCCCAAGGCGGCCGTCGCCGCCACGGCTCCCGCCGTGACGAGGGCCGCAGTACTCCACCAGACATGCTTAGCTTTCATCGCCCTTTAGACTAGCGCGGTAGACTAAGCGGAGCACATGCCAACCTATTAGTTATGGAGGATTCAGCCGTGAGCGTTGAAGTAACCATCGAGATCCCAAAGGGCTCCCGCAACAAGTACGAGATCGATCACGAGACCGGCAAGGTCCACCTCGACCGCTACCTGTTCACCCCGATGGCCTACCCGGCTGACTACGGCTTCATCGACCACACCCTGGGTGAGGACGGTGACCCGTTGGACGCGCTGGTCATCCTCCCGGAGCCGGTCTTCCCGGGCGTTGTCGTTGAGGCTCGCGTCCTCGGCGTGTTCAAGATGACCGACGAGGCCGGTGGCGACGACAAGCTGCTCGCCGTCGTCGATGACCCGCGCTGGGAGCGCTACCAGGACATCAACGATGTAGAGCAGCACATCAAGGACGAGATCGAGCACTTCTTCACCCGCTACAAGGACCTGGAGCCGAACAAGGAAGTTACCGGCTCCGGCTGGGGAGACAAGGCTGAGGCAGAGAAGATCCTCGAAGAGGCTAAGGCTCGCTTCAAGTAAGCCGCCACGGTCCGCATGCCGGCGACGGCACTGTCAGGTACGTTTTGGTAAATAGGGGCTGAAAACCTACCAGTTTTTCGCCACTATTTGCGAAAACGTACCTTTTTCGTTCCGGGGGGAACATTGATTGAGATTTATCGGGGGCGCGATGTCTCCCGCGGGGCTCGGCGCAAGGGGGCCATCAAGATTGCGAATGGCTTTTACCTCTCAGAGGAGCCCACACCGCTTCAGCTAGCACAAATCATGTCACGTGAATGGCCCGATTTAGCGCTTGATGGCTATTCCGCCGCGCGCCGGTACCTAGAACAGCCCCTTCAATTCCCGCTCGAGTTTATCCGCGACTCCACTCTCCCATCGAGCACTTATTTTCGCAGCAGGCGGGCACGGCCTAAAGCGCTGGGCAGCATGAATCGGGTGAACGTCTGCAGCCCACTGCAGTGTGTTGAGGCGATGGCGCAGGAGGATGCCGTGGCCTTCATCGAGGCCTTCTTCGCCGGGCCGCACGGGCGTTCGCGCATCGAGACCGAGCAGCTGGACTTTCGCCGCCTGCCCAAGCACACGCGCGAAGTTCTGGAAAAGGCCATCGTCGGAGCGGATAGCAAGCCGGAGCGCGACCTGACCAGGGGCCTTGAGCCCCACGTCAAAGTCCGCAACAACGTGCGGATTGGGCCCTACCGCTGGGACTTGGTGCTGGAGGAACACAAGGTCGCCATCGAGGTGGACGGCTACGCCTATCACAAAGGCGAGAACCGACAGCGTTTCGAAATCGACCGCCAAAAGCTGAACGACGCCGTCCAGCGCGGCTATCGGCCCCTCCACTTCACCGCCGCCACGATTGAGTACCACCTCGACGTCGCCGTCCAGCAGGTTCTCGCGGTCATACAAGGGCGGGGCAGTTTCGTGGCCCCGCCGTGGACATGGCACCACTACTGGCGGTGGGAAGGCGAGCGTTGCGGCTAGATCGCCGCACCACACTTAGGAGCCGCAGTGGGAGGCGAGCCAGCCGTCGAGCTCGGATTCGGGTGCATCGGGAGCGATGGGATCCTCGGCGAACTCCTCGCCCGTGCGCGCCTTGTCCTTGGCCGTGGTGAGCATGAGCGAGCGGCCGTCCGGATAGTCCAGGACCACGTTGGCGGAGGCGTAGCCGGCGGTCGGCTTGCCAAAGGTCCGTGTGTTGTCCAGCCCGCGGAAGGCCAGGAGGGTGGCTTCGGCGGAGGAGGCGGTCTCGTCGTCGGTGAGCACGGCGACGGGAATGTTCAGCTTGCCGCCCGACGTGGTGGTGGGCGTGCCACCGCCGGTAACGGAATTACCGTCGATGACCACGTCAGAAGTAGTCATTCGGCTGACGAAGGAGAGGGCGGTGCCATCCGGCAGAAGGGGGCTTAAGCCCGCGTACATCGGGCCCATGTCCCCGCCGTCATTGCCGCGCAGATCCACCACGGCAGCACAGGCCTCCGGGTGAGAGGTCAGACCGTGGGCCAAAGTGTCGGCGTAGGCTTGGCCGTCATCGTGGCGGCCGATGGAGGGCACGGTAGCGCGCAAGACGCCATCGTTGAAGTCAACCGAAGGCTCAGCGCTTTCGGCGGCCTTTTCCTTTTCGGTGCTAAAGACTTTGGAGTGCTTGCCACCGGCAGCGTTGATGGCGGCATCGAGGAGCTCAGCGTTCGTGGGGTCCGCTTTGAAGGCCTCGCGGGCGCGCTGGAATTCTTCGCTCTCGCCATAGATTCCGGAGATCGCGGCAGTATCCACCATCGCAGTGTTGATGCGCTTCTCGCTGGCATTGAAGAGGAAGTAGGGCTTGCCCAGCAGCGCCCCGCCATAGGAGGGGCCGAAGAAATACACGGCCGCGGCCACAGCAACAAGAGCAACGAGAAAGAGTCCGCCGAAGATTTTCAGTACCGTTTTCATTCTTTTCGACCTCCAGTCCGCAGCACGTAGCCGCGCAGGGGTTCAACAAGGACAATGGCAAGCAGCGTGACCAGCCAGCCTATGGCCAAGAAACCGAAGGCCATGAGCAGACGGCCAAGAACGTCGACATCGCTTTGCTCGACACTGGAGAAGAACATCAGTGAGGCGATCCCACCGCCGAAAAGGAAGCCGAAGAAGCTCAATCCCACCACAGGCCCCATGATGGTCAGGGCACCGGAGCGGAACTGGAAACCGCGCGGCACACCCATGAGATCCAGAGAGCGGATGAGTTCCTTGTCTTCGAAGATGCCGGAGACCTGCCCCAGAATGATGGACATGGTGGTCAGCGTGAAGCCGAAGATGAGGGTTAATAAGACGCCGGTGGAGATGTCCTTAAACACCACGTTCATCCCCGGGTCCTCTTTGAGAACCATGGCCAAGGCATCAGAGCCTAGGGGCGCCGCAACGAGGAAGCCCGCCAAGTAGCCGAAGAACGCGATGGCCGCACTCCGCTTCCACGCCGGGCGCGCATTGCCCGCCACTCGCTGGCAGGCCACGAAGTGCGCGGTGCCAGGAAAGAGAGACATGATGTGTGCGCCGAGCTGCAAGATAAAAGGGGAAATGAGGTTGATGCTCATCACCATGCCAAACATGACCACGATGACCATGGCGGTCGGCGGTCCCGCCTTCCCGGAGAGCAACACACCACCGATACCCGCGATGATGAGGAAGACGATGACGCGCCACCAGCGATAGGCCGCGGGCATCTGGCGCTTGGCCACACCCAGGGGGCTCACGCGCACGCGCTGCATGCCGACGAGTGCCGCACCGATGGCCAACACAAAGAGCACACCGGCCACGGCCAGATAACCCCACCACGGGAGGAGAATCTCGGATACAGCAATAGAACGCATCTGGAAATCCACCTGCGTAAAGACCGGCGCGACGAGCAGGCTGATAAGCCCGCCGAGCACGATGCCGAGGATGGCTTGCAGGCCGGTCTCCACGATGGCCATGCGCTCCACCTGGCGGGAGCTCAATCCCAACAGGCGCAGGGTGGCCAAGCGCTGCTCCCGGCCGGAGGCGCCGAGGACGGCGGCTTGGGCAGTGAGGTTAAACAGCGCCGGAAGAATGAAGGCGCAGGCCAGCAGGGCCAGGGCAAACCACGGGTAGAGGAAGGCCTCCATCTCGTCGCCGAAAGCCTCCTGCAGAGCGGGCGCGGCCTCCTCGACGTGCTGAGCGCGCTCCCAGAACATCCAGGTACCGCCCGCAACCAGGAAGGCGATGGCGGAACCAATGGTCAGGCTCACAATGGCCAGAAGCGAGACGATACCCGTTCCGGAGCGCGCGCGAATCGATTCGCGCTGCAGGTCAAAGACTAAAGTCGCGGTGTTCATCGGATCACCTCGAGGCGGCGGTCGTCGTGGATGATGCCATCGCGAATCTCCACGCGGCGCTGCATCCAGTCGGCCACCTTCGGGTCGTGCGTGACCATGACCAGGCTGGCACCGGACTGGCGCACGATGGTAGTCAGCATCTGCATGACCTCGTGACCGGTGGACTGATCCAGCGCACCGGTGGGCTCGTCGGCGAAGACGACACCCGGGTTCGCCACCAGCGCACGCGCAATGGTCACGCGCTGCGCCTGGCCGCCGGAGACCTGCGCCGGGCGACGCTCCGCCAAACCGCCCAATCCCAGCTGGTCCAGCAGCTGCATCGCGCGCTTGCGCGCAGCACCGCGCGAGACCCCGTTGAGCATCGCGGGAAGCGCTACGTTGTCCACGTTGCTCAGCTCCGGCAGCAACTGGCCGTCCTGGAAGACGAAGCCGAAGTTGCGCAGGCGGAGGCGGGAGCGGGGGCCGTCGCCAAGCGCGGAGAGCTCGTCATCCCCGTAGCGCACGCTGCCGTGCGTGGGGGTCAGCACGCCGGACATGCAGTGCAACAGCGTGGACTTGCCGGAACCAGACGGCCCCATGACCGCCACGAGCTCACCCGGTTCAATGTCGAGGGAGATTCCGGCGAGCACCGGGCCGCCGCCGAAATCCTTGGTGATGTCTGTCAGGGAAAGTGTCTGTGCCATGTCTCTCATTTCACCGTCTCGGGCCCTCATAAAGAACAGTCCTAGCGTTGCTCTTTAAGGTAGTGCCAGCACTACCCCTGCCGCAGGGGCGGGCCACTATGCTGGGCCTGTGTTCCGAAGAAAACCCCAGCCCACCAACCATGAGCAGCAGCAGGCGCAGAAGATTGCGCAGCTCACGGCCTCGCGCCGCGCCATCGCGGATGCCTATGAGGTGGAGCGCGCCCGCATCGAGCGCGACTTGCACGACGGCGCGCAGCAATACCTCGTGGCCGCGAGCATGAAGTTGGGGGAGGCTCTTCTCGACGCCCCCTCTGAAATTGCCGAGCTTCTCACCGCCGCCAAGCAGGACGTGGACCGCGGCCTGCACTCCCTGCGCGCCACGGTGCACGGCATCCACCCACAGGTGCTGCAGGATCACGGTTTGGTCGCCGCGCTTGCCGACGTCTCCTCTTCCCACGGCCCCCACGTCAGCGTCTTCGCCCCGCATCCTTTGCCCAAGCTTTCCGCCTCCGTGCTGGCCTGCGGCTACTTCTTCGGCACGGAGGCTTTGACCAACGCGGCCAAGCACGCGCCCGGCGCGCCGGTGTCTGTTTTAGTGATCGCGGATGATTCGCTGCGCATCACCGTGGTGGATGAGGGCCCGGGTGGCGCGCAGGTTGTACAAGGTCATGGCTTAGCGGGGATGGCCGAGCGCCTCGCCGCTTTTGGCGGGGAGATGACGCTGAGCTCTCCCCCGGGCGGGCCCACGAGGCTGGCGTGCTCGATTCCTCTTCTTCTCGATCGCGGACAGTCAGGAGTTTAAGAAATGAGTTTGAGAATCGTGGTGGCGGATGACTCCGCCATTCTGCGCGAGGGCCTCGCCGGCCTTCTGGAGCGCCGCGGGCATTCAATTGTGGGCCAGGCGGATTCTGCTCCAGCTTTGGAGGCCGTGGTGGATAAGCTGCGCGATGAGCTTCCGGACATCGTCATCACGGACGTGCGCATGCCGCCAGGTATGGGCGATGACGGCTTGAAAGCCGCCGTAAACTTGAGAAATGCATACCCGGGTCTGCCCGTCATGGTGCTCTCCCAGTATGTGGCCCCCGCATATGCGGTGGAACTCTTCGACTCCCCCGATGCCGGCACCGGCTACCTGTTGAAGGACCGCGTCTCCGAGGTACGGGACTTCCTCTCGAGCCTGGACGTGGTGGCCCAGGGCGGCACCGTCATCGACCCCACCGTGGCGCAGGCCCTCATGAGCTCCGGGCGCAGCGGCCTGGGCGAGCTCACCCCGCGCGAGCGCGAGGTCCTCGAGTTGATGTCCCGCGGCAAATCCAACAAGGACATCGCCACGGATCTCGTCTTGTCTTCCGCCGCGGTGGCCAAGCACGTCTCCAACATCTTCACCAAGCTGCGCTTGGACCCCAGCGAAGACAACCGCCGCGTGAAAGCCATTCTGGAGTACCTCTCAGCGCACCGCTAAAGCCAGCGCCACGTTCACGCGACGTTTCTACGATCATGCCGCCCTACGTTCATGCCTCACTACCTACATTCACGGTAAATAAGGCCCAGATTTTCGTGATTTTTCACCCCTTATCTACCGTGAACGGCATCAATCGTCCGCTTAACACCTCACACAAAGAACCGGTGCCACATCCACGGCGGGTCCAGATACCGCTTCGTTCCTTTTGCCACCCCACGCACTTGTTCCACCACCTTATCGAGGTGGTGCTCAATCGTGGTCGCGGTGAAGTGGAGGGGCGTGTAGCCGCGATGTACGGCGTCATTCAGTTTTTGGCGGTCGAGCTCGAACTGGCGGCGGTTTTCCCCTCGGTGATAGGCGTAGCCGTCGACCTCGATGGCAATCTTGTATTCCTCTAGAAGGAGATCCCACCGGTAGGGCCCAATTTTCGCATTGTTGCGCACCTTAAAGAAGGGCTCCAAAGCCCGGGTAAGAGCCCGCTCGGGCACACTATCGGCACCGATGACTGCTTTCTCTAACACCCGCCGAGTGTGCTGCGGGAACCTTCGAAAGTCCATGGAGAGCAGTTTCAGCCGCTTTTCCGCGTCCCTACCAGACAGAAACGTTTCTAAGAACACCACCGCGTGCTTTTCCTCCATCGCCTCCACCGCCTGTAGTGGATTGCACACGTTAATCCCGTCATAAGGGAATACCCCCTTTGGTCGAGCGCGGCGAGCGACATAGAAGCGCGTATCCTCCAGCCCTTTTTCACGAATGAGCTGCAGTGGAAACTCAGGTTTCCGCTCAAGAAGCACCATCGCCGCGGAATACCCGTCCAACGCACTGTCTGGCCAATGCCGGCTGAGCACTTGTGCTAGCTCGTAAGCAGTTGGTTCCCGTGGTAGATACAGCCCACGGGTGATTTTTGTTGCCTCACCTTTAGCCGCCGCCGATGGACCCGCGCGACCGACAATCTTGTCCATGAGAATCCCCTCCGATTGCAAGCCCCCACCCCTGCTGTTCACACTACAGTGCCCCACCAGCCTCACCACCGCACCCGCGTAAGCTGGTGCGCATGCAGAACGTACAACCCACCGAAGTACCCGAGAACGCCCAGCTCATCGACGTCCGCGAGGACCACGAGTGGAACACCGAGCACGCCCAGGGCGCCACGCACATCCCGATGGGAGACCTAGTCGAGCGTCTCGACGAGATTGACCCGGACCGCGATATCTACGTCATCTGCCATGCAGGCGGGCGCAGCATGCAGGTCTGCCAGTACTTGGAGCACGCCAAGGGCTGGGACGTCATCAACGTCGAGGGCGGCACGGATGGTTGGAAAGCACAAGGCTGCCCTATGGTTTACCCAAACCACTAGTGGTACCATTTGCGGTACCATACAGGTGTGGCTCCCAAGATAGAAAAGATCCTCATTAAGATGCGGACTTCACGGACAAACGTCCGCTTCTCAGAGCTGCAACTTGTGTGCGACTTCCATTTCTAGGAGCAGATCATGAACCTCGCAGACAAATACACCTACCAAACCGCTTGGTCAGAAGAAGATGGCGAGTTCGTTGCCACAGTCCTAGAGTTCCCCTCCCTCTCATGGCTCGACGCCACTGCGGCCACCGCAGAAGCCGAGTTGCGCAGCGTCGTCGAGGAAACTCTAGAAGATATGCAACGCAACAATGAACGCATCCCGGAACCATTCGGGCAGCGAAGCTTTTCGGGGAAGTTCAACCTCCGCATACCTCAGTCACTTCACCGAGACCTAACCATCGAAGCAGAACGGGAAGGCGTTTCTCTCAACACACTCATCGTGCAGAAGCTAGCCTCAGCCTGAAACTAATGGGCCACAACCCATGATTTAAGTTTGCCACCTTAGGCGCGTAATATCGTCGGCATGCCTTCATTGAATTCTGTATCCATTCCGACCGCGCTCTTGGAGTCCCCCTCCTTCCAGCTGGAGCGCCTCCGCCGCCGCACCCGCGAAGGCGTCGAGGCCGCGCTGCAAACGCAGCAAACCACCCTGCGCGAGTACTGGGTGCTCACCTGCCTCGTTGCGGAGACCGCGTCCTCCCAGTCCGCACTGTCGGAGACCTTGGCCATCGACGCCTCCGACATGGTGCGCCTGCTCGATTCCCTGGAGTCCCGCAGCTGGGTCAAGCGCGAGCGCGATGCCAAAGATCGCCGCCGCCAAATCATTGCCTCCACCAAGAAGGGCGTGAAAGCCCACAAGGAGCTTGCCGTCCTGGTGTCGAAGGCTGAGGACGAAGCCCTCGACGAATCCACCAACAAGCAGCTCAAGCATCTGCGCAAGCTGGCCGCCGCCATCATCGCGGCGGACGCACCCGCCGATACCGAAAGCGGTGATGCTTAAATGACAGAGCCCGAAAACCTTCCTAGTACCGGGGGCCGCCACGCCCTCCGCACCGATGAGCCCGAGACCCCGGCGATGCCCGAGGTCCCCGAGCACTACCTCCTCGGCGACGAGGCCGCCCCCGCGCGCACCCTGTGGGACATCGTTAAGACCACCGCTGAGCACTACCCCGAGGCCGCGGCCCTCGACGACGGTGAAATCCTCACCTACGCCGAGCTGCTTGCCGACGTTTCCGCATGGGCCACCGAGCTCCACGCCAGCGGTGTGCGCCGCGGAGACCGCATCGGCATCCGCATGACCTCCGGCAAGCGCGAGCTCTACCTGGCCATCCTGGCCACACTCGCCGCCGGCGCGGCCTACGTGCCGGTCGACGCCGACGACCCCGATGAGCGCGCCGAGATGGTCTTCGGCGAAGCCGACATCGACGGTGTCTTCACCGATGAGGGCTTCCGCATGCTGCGCGAGGCGCGGCGCACGTCCGATGACAAGGGCGGTGGAGACGGCGCGCTTTTCGACGAGCCACGCCCCGAAGACACCGCGTGGATCATCTTCACCTCCGGATCGACGGGCAAGCCCAAGGGCGTGGCCGTGAGCCACCGTTCCGCGGCCGCCTTCGTGGACGCCGAAGCTGCCCTCTTTTTGGCGGATAGCCCGCATGGCCCCCTCGGCCCGGACGACCGCGTCCTGGCCGGCCTGTCCGTGGCCTTCGACGCCTCCTGCGAGGAGATGTGGTTGGCCTGGGGCCACGGCGCCTGCTTGGTCCCGGCCCCGCGCTCGCTGGTGCGCTCCGGCATGGACTTAGGCCCCTGGCTGATTCGCCGCGACATTACGGTGGTCTCCACCGTGCCCACCTTGGCCGGCCTCTGGCCAGCCGAGGCCCTGGACAACATCCGCCTCCTCATCGTCGGCGGCGAGGCCTGCTCCCAGGAGCTCACGGACCGCCTGGCCACCGAGGACCGCGAGATGTGGAATACCTACGGCCCCACCGAGGCCACCGTCGTGGCTTGCGCGCAGCGCATGCTGCCGGGCAGGCCCGTATCGATTGGGTTGCCGCTGAAGGGTTGGGATCTGGTGGTCGTCGACAAGCACGGCGTCCCCGTGAACATCGGTGAGGTGGGCGAGCTCGTCATTGGTGGTGTGGGCCTGGCCGCCTACCTGGACCCGGTGAAGGATGCGGAGAAGTACGCGCCGCTGGAGTCCCTGGGCTGGGAGCGCGCCTACCGCACAGGTGACCACGTGCGCCTTGAAGAGGACGGCCTGTATTTTGTCGGGCGCGTCGATGACCAGGTCAAGATCGGCGGCCGCCGCATCGAGCTCGGTGAGGTCGAAGCTAACGTCGCCGCGCTGCCGAACGTCTACAACTCCGCCGTGGCCGTGCAAAAGACACCGGGCGGCGAGTCCGTGCTCGTCGGCTACGTCTCCCTGGATGACCCGGATGCTGGGTTCGACCACGAAGCGGCACACGCCCGCCTAGCGGAGACCATGCCGGCAGCGCTCGTCCCGCGCATCTGCGTCATGGATGAGCTGCCGATTCGCACCTCCGGCAAGGTGGATAAGAAGGCCCTGCCGTGGCCGCTGCCGGGAGTGGGCGTGGAGGCAGACGGCCTCAACCCCACCGAGCAGTGGCTGGCGGAGCTGTGGGTGGACACCCTGGGGGTGTCCGTCGAGGACGTCAACGCAGACTTCTTCTCCCTCGGCGGCACCTCGCTGGCCGCAGCGACCTTGGTCGGCCGCATCCGCGAGCGCTTCCCCACCGTGGCCGTGCGCGATCTGTACGACCACCCGCGCCTGGGATCCCTGGCGGAGCAGCTCGCTGGTGCCGAGTCCGTCGAGGACGCCGGGCCTGCCCGCGAGGTCAAGCCCGTCGGCGCTGGCACGCGCATCGCGCAAACACTCATCCAGCTGCCCATCATGACGCTGGCCGCCACGACGTGGCTGGCCTGGCTGCTGCTGGGCTCAAACCTGGCGAACCTGCTGGGTGTGGAGTGGGCCATGACCACCCCGTGGTGGCTGGTCATCCTTCTCCTCGTCATCTTTGTCACCCCCATCGGCCGCATCCCCATCGGTGGTTTCGGCGCGCGGCTGATCACCACCGGTATTAAGCCCGGCGAGTACCCGCGCGGGGGCTCCACGCACCTGCGTATTTGGGCAGCGGAGCGCTGGGCGGATGCTTCTGGTTCGCGCTCGATCGCGGGCGCTACGTGGGTCAACAACTATGCCCGCGCGCTGGGAGTGAAGATGGGCCGCGGAGTGGACCTGCACTCGCTGCCGCCTGTGACGGGTCTGCTGACCTTGGGCAAGCACGCCGCGATTGAGCCCGAGGTCGATCTCTCCGGCTACTGGCTCGACGGCGATATCCTGCACGTCGGCGCCATTGAGGTCAAGGAAGGCGCTCGCGTGGGCGCGCGCTCGACGCTGCTCCCAGGAACCGTTGTGGGCAAGGATGCCCACGTCGAGGCTGGCTCCACCGTCACTGGGCGCAAGAAGATCAAGGACGGCCAGCGCTGGTCCGGCTCGCCTGCCAAGAAGGTGGGCCGCTCCAAGCACCGCTTCCCGTCGCATGCCCCGAAGCGCCGCCCGTGGTGGGTAGCCATCTACGGCGCTACCTCTATCTTGCTGGCCTTCCAGCCCATCGTGGCGCTGGCCGTGGGCGCTGCTGTCGTCGTGGGGCTCATCGCGGTGACAGAGGGTTCTCCTTACGTCGGATCTATCTTTTTCGCTCCGCTCGGTGCCCTGGCGGCGTTTGCCACCTTCATGCTGCAAACCTGGCTGGGCGTGCGCATCCTCTCGCTGGGTATCAAGCCCGGTGTGGCACCGGTGCGCTCCGCCAAGGGCTGGCGCCTGTGGGCCATCGAGCGCCTCATGGACGAGGCCCGCACGCAGCTCTTTCCCATCTACGCCTCGCAGCTCACCCCGGCGTGGCTGCGTTCGCTGGGTGCGACGATTGGCAAGGACGTGGAGATTTCCACGGCCGTCATGGTGCCCAAGCTCACCGAGGTCAAGGACGGCGCCTTCTTGGCAGATGACACCATGATCGGCGGCTATGAGCTCGGCGGCGGCTGGATGCTTACGGGTGAGACCAAGGTGGGCAAGCGGTCCTTCGTGGGCAACTCCGGAATCACCGGTCCGGGCCGCAAGCTGTCCAAGAACTCGCTGGTGGCCGTGCTGTCCTCAACGCCGAAGAAGACCAAGTCCGGTGCCAACTGGTGGGGTTCCCCGCCGGAGCGCATGCGCCGCGTGGAGGCACACGTGGACGGTGTGGAGGGCGAGTCCCTCACCTATAACCCGGGCTTTGGGGTCAAGGCCGCGCGTGGTGCGATTGAGACCATGCGCCTGCTGGCGCCGATGACCTCGGCCATGCTGCTGGCGGGCACGTTGGCGACGCTTTACGCGCTTGCCGACGCCCTCAGCATCGCCGCCGCCTGGGCCCTCGGCGGTGTCATCCTCATGGTGGCCGGCGCCATCGCGATGGCGATCACCGTGGCGGTCAAGTGGATCTGCGTGGGCACGCAGACCGCCGGCGACCACCCGCTGTGGTCCGCCTTCGTGTGGCTCAACGAGCTGCAGGACACCTTCGTGGAGGCGGTTGCCGCCCCGTGGTTCTTCACCCACACCTATGGCATGGGTGAAATCAACCAGGGCCTGCGCGCGCTGGGCGTGACGATTGGCCGCGGCGCGTGGATCGATTCTTATTGGTTCCCGGAGACAGACCTGTGCTTCGTGGGCGAAGGCGCATCCGTGGGCCCGGGCACCGTGGTGCAAACGCACCTCTTCCAGGACCGCGTCATGAGCCTGGATACCGTCACCATCAAGGCCGGCGCCACCCTGGGCTCGCATTCGGTGGCACTGCCTGCTTCAGTCATCGGCAGCGTGGCCACCGTCGGCCCCGGCTCGCTGGTCATGCGCGGCGACCAAGTCCCGAGCAGCTCCGAGTGGCAGGGCAACCCGATTGAGCCCTGGAAACACTAGGTAGGCAAAGAAAGGAGGCGGCAGGATTTCCTGCCGCCTCTTCTCTTTATGCCTGGCGCAAATTCGCGAGCCGCTAATGAGCGGTCAATGTGACGTGACTAGTCACCGATCTGGTCGCGACCACGCTTGACGATCTTGTCATCCACCTGGTCAACGAGCTCGTGGTCCTTGTTGGTGTACTCAAACTTGGAGAGCACGTAGCGCATCGCGTTAATGCGGGCACGCTTCTTGTCGTTGGACTTGATGGTGATCCACGGAGACTCTTCAGTATCGGTGTAACGGAACTGCTCCTCCTTGGCGCGGGTGTAATCATCCCACTTATCCAGAGAGGCCAAGTCCATGGGCGAAAGCTTCCACTGACGGACCGGGTCGATCTGGCGGATGGCGAAGCGGGTGCGCTGCTCCTTGCGGGTCACGGAGAACCACAACTTAGTCAGCGAAATGCCGGAGCCGAGAATCATGTTCTCCAGCATCGGAACCTCGCGCAGGAACTCTGCGTGCTGGGATTCCGTACAGAAGCCCATGACGCGCTCCACGCCGGAGCGGTTGTACCAGGAGCGGTCAAAGAAGACGATTTCACCACCGCACGGGAAGTGCTGAATATAGCGCTGGAAGTACCACGACGTGGATTCGCGCGGGGACGGCTTCTCCAGCGCTACGGTGCGGGCACCACGCGGGTTGAGGTGCTCATTGAAACGCTTGATGGTGCCGCCCTTGCCTGCGGCATCGCGGCCTTCAAAGAGGATAATGTGGCGCTGGCCGGTTTCCTTGGTCCAGTTCTGCCACTTCAACAGCTCGATCTGCAGGGAGCGCTTGATGGACTCGTACTCATCGCGCGTCATGCGCTCTTCGTATGGGTAGTTCTCGCGCCAAGTCTCAACCGGCGAGCCATCCGGCATGATGAGCGTGGGATCGTCTTCATCGGAGTCATCGACGACGTAGCCGTCGGTCTGCGCAAGGTCGATCTCGGGGAGTTCGTCGTCTTTAATGTCAGCCATGCCAATAATTCTATCTATGAAACAGGCATCCGGCGCGATAAAACTGGTTGCCGCCGCCCAATTTACCCCCGTCGTGGCAAACGGGCGTCAGCAGCAGCCCAGAATGTACGTTTCTCACAAATAGTGCCCCCAAAACTCGAAGATCGGGGGCCTTAAATGATCGATCCGTACCCGCCCCGCTTACGCGATGGTACGTTTTCGCATGCAAGGTCCGGAAAGCGCATGATCCCAAGGGCATGTTTGCGAAAACGTACCGCGGCACTGCGCTAGCCCAAGGGTTCTGGAAATGAGAAACCCCGCTGCCCATCATGGGACAGCGGGGTTAACGCTTAGTTCTGCGTGAACAGCGTGCTGCTTAGAGCAGGCCGATCAGCTTCTTGGCGCCGGAAGCAGCGTCGCCCAGAGCGTAGAGAAGCGGCAGGATGAGGCCGAAGATGCCGGTGGAAGACAGGGTTTCCATTTTAAAATCTCCTTGGGATTGAAAGTGTGTGTATTAAGTGCGCCCTTCAGAAGGGCACAAGATTACTTCGTGGAGGACAGGGCGTCCAGCTTGGAGGTGTCCGGGGTTACCTCAACGGAGTCAGCGGTAGCAGCACCAGCGATGATGTCGAAAGCCTTAGCGAAGCCCTGGAAGAGGTTCTTGATGCCGGAAGCGAAGTCAGCGAAGTTGCCCAGCTGATCAGCAACGAAAGAAAGATCCATTATGGTCTCCTTTTGTGAAGTCCGGACTCAGAAGTGCCCGGAGGGGTTTGCGGTTTTGCAGACACCCTCAGCGGGCGTCACAGAAAACTATTTTGGCACACCTCCCCGACTTTGCAAGCGTTTAGGCGAGTTAATTTTTCGGATGAAGATCATTGCAGATCAAGCATGCAACGAGCGTTATTTATTCACTCGACCTTAACCTAACCAGCAACAACGCCTCTAACTGCGGAAATAAACAGCATCAGGTGCGAGGCGACAAGAAATTTTCTGCAAAACGTAACGCTAGCCCCTCCACTAGCGATTCATAGGCCTGACAAACAAAGTAAAAGCGAGAAATATTTTCCGCAAGAACATGCTCGCCTACCCCCATCCGGGGTGACATAAGGGCACAAAAAGGTCTCAGAACAGAGAACGCTCCCCACGGTTGACCGTGGGGAGCGTTCGTTTTGCTACGGGCTGCAGCCGCGAGACGCCTCAGCCCGGGGAGCTAGGCACTAGAAGCCCATGCCGCCCATTGCGTCAGGATCCGGCATGCCAGCGCCTGCACCGGCCGGCTCCGGCTTATCCGCCACAACTGCCTCGGTGGTCAGGAACAGGGCCGCGATGGACGCAGCGTTCTGCAGTGCGGAACGGGTGACCTTGACCGGGTCATTGATGCCAGCGGCCATGAGGTCCACGTACTCGCCAGTAGCCGCATTGAGGCCCTGGCCAGCCGGCAGGGAAGCCACCTTGTCGGCGACAACGCCCGGCTCCAGGCCAGCGTTCTGAGCAATCTGCTTCAGCGGAGCAGACAGTGCCTCACGGACGATCTTGACGCCGGTTGCCTCGTCACCGGTGAGGTCAGAGAGGGAATCCAGGACATCAGCTGCCTGCAGCAGGGCCACGCCACCGCCGGCGACGATGCCCTCTTCGACGGCTGCCTTAGCGTTGCGCACGGCATCCTCGATGCGGTGCTTGCGCTCCTTGAGCTCAACCTCGGTAGCGGCACCAACCTTGAGGACTGCCACGCCGCCGGCCAGCTTGGCCAGGCGCTCCTGCAGCTTCTCGCGGTCGTAATCAGAATCGGAGTTCTCGATCTCGGCGCGGATCTGCTTGATGCGGCCGTCGATCTGCTCCTGGGAGCCAGCGCCCTGAACGATGGTGGTCTCGTCCTTGGTCACGACAACCTTGCGTGCCTGGCCGAGGTACTCGATCTCAGCGGTCTCCAGGGACAGGCCGACCTCCTCGGAGATGACCTGGCCGCCGGTGAGGATAGCCATGTCCTGCAGGGTGGCCTTGCGGCGGTCGCCGAAGCCCGGAGCCTTCACGGCAACGGACTTGAAGGTGCCGCGGATCTTGTTGACCACGAGGGTGGACAGGGCCTCGCCCTCAACATCCTCAGCGATAATCAGCAGCGGCTTGCCGGTCTGCATGACCTTCTCCAGCAGCGGAACGAGGTCCTTGATGTTGGAGACCTTGGAGGAAACCAGCAGGATGTACGGATCCTCGAGGACAGCCTCCTGGCGCTCCATGTCGGTAGCGAAGTAGCCAGAGATGTAGCCCTTATCGAAGCGCATGCCTTCGGTGACCTCAAGGTCGACGCCGAAGGTGTTGGACTCCTCAACGGTAATAACGGAGTCCTTGTTTACGGAGCCGTTGCCCACGGTGTACATAGCCTCGGCGATCTTCTCGCCGATTGCCGGGTCAGCAGCGGAGATACCAGCGGTGGTGGCGATCTCTTCCTGGGTCTCTACTTCCTTCGCGGAGGAGAGCAGGGAGTCAACAACCTTCTTGGTAGCGGCCTCGATGCCGCGCTTAATGCCCATCGGGTTAGAACCAGCGGCTACGTTGCGCAGACCCTCACGCACGAGAGCCTGTGCCAGAACGGTAGCGGTGGTGGTGCCGTCACCGGCAACGTCATCAGTCTTCTTAGCTACTTCCTTGACCAGCTCTGCACCGATCTTCTCGTACGGGTCCTCGAGCTCGATCTCGCGCGCGATGGAGACACCGTCGTTGGTAATGGTCGGGGCGCCCCAGGACTTCTCCAGGACGACGTTGCGGCCCTTGGGGCCGAGGGTGACCTTGACGGCGTCGGCAAGCGTGTTGAGACCACGCTCGAGGCCGCGACGTGCCTCTTCATCGAAGGCAATGATCTTTGCCATGTGTTTGTGCTCCTTAAGCTTTGTTGAGGACGACACTCACGTCTGGATCTATGACGGACGCCCGCGACGGCACGGCTGGCGAGTGTTCTCCAGCCCCAACCACATAGATGATTTTGATTCATTTCTGGCACTTGCCATGTGGAAGTGCTAGCGACCATTCTGGCACTCAGACCTACCGACTGCAAGATTCAACACGAACGCTATAAGCGAACGGGCGGTGCATAAGCACCGCCCACGAAAACGAACTGCCCGCTAAACCGAACCGCCCGTCACAACGAAGTCTCTGTCGCTCTTAGGACGCAGCCTTCTTCGCCGTCCACTTATACGCCGCGGCAATGCCGGCAACGAAGAGGATGACGCCCACGAACTTGGCTGCCGTGCCGCCCTCGAAGATCTCCAGCGGGGAATCGCCGCCCGACGCCGCGATGATGCCCGCATTGACCACGCCGAAGAGCGACTCACCCACGATGAGGCCAGTGGCCAACAGCGTGCCCATGCGCTTGGCAAAGTCCGGCTTGGACTGGCGGGCCGCCCACCGGTTGTAGAAGTAGCCCAAGAACGCACCGATCGGCACCACAATGGTGATGGCTGCCGGCAGGTACATGCCCATGCCCACGGCCAGCGGGGACAGGGAGTACTTGTCGGTGAAGTGGCGCAGGCACTCGTCCACGATGATGATGACGGCACCAATCGCCGCGCCCAGACCGATGAGATCCCACGGCAGCGAGTTATCAAAAATGCCAGATGCCACCGAGGACATCAGAGCAGCCTGCGGGGCAGCCAGCGCGTCCTCACCGGCGCCCTCCATGCCCTGGAAACCAAAGCCGGTGAGCATGACCTGCAGAATCGGCGGAATCACCAGGGAGCCGAAGAGGACACCGATGATGAGCGCTACCTGCTGTTTCCACGGCGTCGCGCCGACCAGCTGACCGGTCTTGAGGTCCTGCAGGTTGTCATTGGAAATAGTCGCGATACCGAAAACAATGGCCGCAGTAAACAGCGTGTAGGCCACCAGCGACAGCGGCTCCGCGTCCGTCCCGCGGGTCACGGCGGCAATGATCAGCGCGGCGGCGATGACCGCGATGATGCCGATGGAGGAAATCGGCGAGTTGGAGGCACCGATGAGGCCAGCCATGTAGCCACACACCGACGCGATGATCAGGCCCACGAGCAAGGTGAAGAGTACGGAGACCGTGATGAGGACGGCCATGTGGTCGTGGATATCGGTGCCGCGCACGAAGTTCCACAGCAGCAGACCAATCGGAATCATCAGGACCAG
The DNA here is from genome assembly GCF_001811545.1 of Corynebacterium sp. HMSC074A09. Taxonomy (NCBI): domain Bacteria; kingdom Bacillati; phylum Actinomycetota; class Actinomycetes; order Mycobacteriales; family Corynebacteriaceae; genus Corynebacterium; species Corynebacterium sp. HMSC074A09. The sequence continues at coordinate 129,423 of NZ_KV805147.1, forward strand.
GATGGTGCCAATGACATAGGGCGCCGGAATATCGCGCTCCTCCACCGCTACCTGCTGGCCGCCCTTGCGGTCACGGGAGGAGGCGAAGGACTCAGCCATGCCCTTGGCAATCGGACCGGTGATCTTGATCAGCGTCCAGATCGCGGCGATAGCCATGGTGCCCACGCCGATGAAGCGAATCCGGCCGGAGAAGACGGAATCAACAGTGTCCATGAGCGTGGCCGGATCACCCAGCCCCTCACCACCGGTGAGGATGGGCAGCAGGATGAGGTAGGAGATGACCACGCCGACGAGCATCGCAATACCCACGGCCAAGCCCACGAGGTGGCCCACGCCGACCAGCGCCAGCGAGAGGGAGCTACCCAGCGTCGTCGCGCCCGGGCCCAGCTTGAAGTAGGTGGCCACCTCGGAGGCGGCTGCCTTCATAGCCGCCAGCAGTGCCATGACGGCAGAAAGGATGCCGCCAAAAAGGATGACGTGCAGGCCCTTCGTGTTCTCTTCGTGGGCGGCCTCGCCCTCCTCACCGGTGCTATCGCCCACCTTGAGGACCTCCGCCGCGGCCACGCCTTCCGGATAGGGCAGGTCCGAGCCCGTCACCAGCGCACGGCGCAACGGAATGGAGTACATCACGCCGAGCACACCGCCGATGGCGCAGACCGCGGCGGTATCGATAAAGGAAAAGCCCTGCCAGTAGCCCACCATGACCAAGCCCGGGAGCACGAAGATGATCGCGGACAACGTGCCGGCCGCAGAGGCGATGGTCTGCACGATGTTGTTTTCCTTGATGTTGTGCCCGGCAAAACGGCGCAGCACCGCCATGGAAATCACGGCGGCAGGAATGGACGTGGCAAACGTCAGGCCCACCTTGAGGCCCAGATACACGTTGGCGGCGGTAAAGATAAGAGTGATGAGCCCACCAATGATGATGCCGCGCAGCGTGAGCTCGCGGAGCGTGGACTGGGAACCTTCGGCGGTGGTAGACGCCATGTCAGGTCCTTTCTAAAAAGAACTTATAAACAATATGGACTAGAACCGTGCATATGTTACTACCTAGCGGCCGGTAGGCCGAGTTGAGGATCCGAGTAGGTTGGAGTGCATGACCAAGATTTCTGAGTTTGTGAACAATGACCGCGACACTATTTTCAACCAGCTCAAGGAGCTCGTCTCCTTCAATTCCGTCCACAACGAGCCGGGTCTAGAGGACCAGACCGCGAAGGCGGCGGAGTGGGTCCACGCCGCGCTTGTCGACGCCAACTTCACCCCCGAGGCCATCCCTACCGCTGATGGTTCCACGGCGATCGTCGCCAAGCGCCCCGGCAAGGAGGGCGCGAAGACGGTGCTGCTGTACTCGCACTACGACGTGGTTCCTGCCGGGAACCCCGACGCGTGGGAGTCTGATCCCTTCACCCTGACTGAGCGCGATGGCCGCTGGTACGGCCGCGGCGCCGCTGACTGCAAGGGCAACGTCGCCATGCACCTGGCGGCCCTGCGCGCGCTCGACGCCAACGGTGGAACCGACCTCAACCTCACCGTGCTTATTGAGGGCTCCGAGGAACGCGGCGGCGAGGGCCTGTCCGCACTCATCGAGGAGCGCCCTGAGCTCTTCGCGGCCGACGCGATTCTCATCGCCGATGCCGGCAACGCCAAGGTAGGTGTCCCGACGCTGACGACCTCCCTGCGCGGCGGCTCGCAGATCAACGTCAAGGTCTCCACCCTCCACTCGGCCGTGCACTCCGGCCAGTTCGGCGGCGCGGCTCCCGACGCCGTCAAGGCGCTCATGCGCGCGCTGGATTCCCTGACGGATGAGTATGGCCGCACGACTATCGACGGCGTCGATTGCGAAGGCACCTGGCCGCTGGCCGAGGGCCAGGACACCGCCTACAGCGAGGAGAACTTCCGCGCCGACGCGCAAATGCTCGAGGGCACCGAGGTCATGGGCGCGCAGGACCCGGCCGGTGCCACCGCTATCGCGGATATGATTTGGGCCCGCCCGGCAGTGACCATCACCGGCTTTACTTCCACCCCGGTGGCCGAGGCCGTCAATGCCGTGCCCGCCACCGCAGAAGCCAACATCAACCTGCGCACCCCCGCCACCATGGATCCCCGCGCCACCGCGGAGGCCGTGGCCGAGCACCTGAAGAAGCACGTCCCGTGGGGCGCACACATCGAGGTCACCATCCTGGAGGCCAACCTGGGATTCGAGACCGACCCGGCAAAGCCCGCGGTGGCTCTGCTCGGCGAGTGCCTCGGCGAGGCATTCGGTGGGGAGACCATCACCCAGGGCATGGGCGGATCCATCCCGCTGACCGTGGAGTTGCAGGAGAAGCACCCAAACGCGGAGATCGCACTCTTCGGCGTCGAGGAGCCGCAGTGCACCATCCACTCTGCTAACGAATCGGTCGACCCGACCGAGATTGAAAAGATCGCCATCGCCGAGGCGCTCTTCCTGCAGCGCTTCGCCTAAGCGCACCGCAGCGCTGCCCACCGTGGCCCGGGTATCCCGGGCGGGCGGCGCAGTACCCCTCCAACCTGAGCCGCTAGCGACGTGGAAGAACGCCAACAGGAGACGCATATATAACTGTATGAAATGAAAAAGTGAAAATTGGGATTTCAGACTGTATCGTGAGCACTAGTAGACGCCCGCCAGAGCGGTGGGTTTAGCCCAGTCCCCCGACAAGGAAAGGACGCCACCGCAACCTCGTGCTCACTCTCTTTTGTGCCTTGGTTCTAACCACCATCGCCGCTCCCTTCCTGATTTTCTATCTCGGCCGCCGTGCCTTCGGCCTCTTGGCAATAGTGCCCGCGGTTGGGTTCTTCTGGGTGCTCCAACGGCTGACCGATGGCACGCTGCGCGACGGCAACCAGCTGGCCTATGACCTCAACTGGATGCCAGCAGCGCACCTCAATGTCAGCTTCCGCATGGATGCGCTTTCCGCGTTATTCAGCCTCATCATCCTGGGCGTAGGCGCGCTGGTCCTGCTCTATTGCTGGGGCTATTTCAACCACTCCCGGCGGCGCCTCGCCCTCTTCAGCAGCCAAATGGTGGGCTTTGCCACGGCCATGTATGGCCTGGTGATTTCCGATAATTTCCTGCTGCTCTACGTCTTCTGGGAAATCACTTCCCTGCTGTCTTTCCTCTTAGTGAGCTATTACGGCGAGCGAGCCTCGTCGCGTCGATCAGCGCAGCAGGCGCTCATGGTCACCGTCCTGGGCGGTCTCGCCATGCTGGTGGGTATTACCCTCCTCGGCCGCCAGACCGGCGCGTGGTCTTTCAGCAGTATCGCCGCCACCGAGGACCTCGCCAACACGCCCTACCTCACCGTGGCTATCGTGCTCATTCTCTGTGGTGCGCTTTCCAAGTCCGCCATCGCCCCAGCCCACTTCTGGCTGCCCGGTGCCATGGCCGCACCGACCCCGGTCTCGGCCTACCTGCACTCCGCGGCCATGGTGAAGGCCGGCATCTATCTCGTCGCACGCCTTGCCCCCTCGGTGCATGACATCCCCACTTGGCACCTCGTGGTCCTCCCCTTGGGTGCTTTCACCATGCTGCTCGGCGGCTGGATGGCGCTCAAGCAGCGTGACCTGAAGCTCATCCTGGCCTACGGCACCGTCTCGCAGCTGGGCTTTATTACCGCCATCATCGCCATTGGCTCCCGCGAGGCGATGCAGGCAGGACTGGCGCTGACCGTCGCGCACTCCCTCTTCAAGGCCGCGCTCTTCATGATCGTCGGCGCTATCGACCATTCGACGGGAACCAGGGACATCGACAAGCTTGCGGGCCTGGGCAAGAAGAATCCCGCACTGTACGTCCTGGCCATCCTCCCCGCGATGTCCATGGCCGGTATCCCGCCCCTGCTGGGCTTCGTGTCCAAGGAAGCCACGCTCGAGGCCATCATGGGCGAGGAGCTTCTGGTCGGCATGCCGCGCAACATGCTGCTTGTCACCGTCGTCGTCGGTTCCGCGCTGACGATGGCCTACGCGCTGCGCTTCTTGTGGGGAGCCTTCTCCTCCAAGGGCCAGGACGAGCCCTCTGAGGCGGTAGCAAACATGCACCACATTGGCCCCTTCCTGTGGATCCCGCCGACGGTACTGACCTTGCTCACCATCTTCTTCGGTCTGCTGCCGCTGCCGCTCTCCCACGGCATCACGCAGCACTTGGACAACACCTTTGGGGCGCAGGACGCCTCCGAGCTCGCCCTGTGGCATGGCTGGACCATCCCGCTGCTGCTCTCCGTGATCATTATCGCTGCGGGTTCCCTCCTCCACTGGCAGCGCCAGGCGCTCACCAAGGCCCAATTCACCTACCCCGCATTGGGCTCTGCCGACGATGCTTACGACGCCATCATCAACTCCCTGCGCCAGCTCTCCCTGCGCATTACCGCCTCCACGCAACGCGGTTCGCTGCAATACAACCTCACGGTCATCTTCGCCACGCTCATGGTGCTGCCCATCGTCATGCTCATCCGCGGCGATCTCACCAACGTGCGCATGATCGTGGCCGAAAACCCCTGGCAGGCCATCGCCGCGGTGATCATCATCATCGCCGCCGTGGCCGCCACGGTGCTGGATAACCGCCTCTCCGGGGTCATCCTGGTGGGCGTGACCGGCTACGCCTTGTCCTTCATCTTTGCGCTGCAGGGCGCTCCGGACTTGGCGCTGACGCAGCTCCTCGTGGAAACCATCATCATGGTGCTCTTCATGCTGGTGCTGCGCCGTATGCCGGCTAATACCGAGTGGAAGCAAGATCCCAAGACCGGCCGCCTGCGCGCCTGGCTCGCGGTAGGCGTAGGCCTCGCCGTCACCGTGGTGGGTATGTTTGCCATCAACGCTCGGCGCGAGGAGCCCATCTCGCAGTACATGCCGGAATTGGCCAAGGAGATCGGCCACGGCGCCAACACGGTCAACGTCCTGCTCGTGGACCTGCGTGCGTGGGATACCTTCGGCGAGATCACGGTGCTCGTCATTGCCGCAACGGGTATTGCGTCGCTGATTTTCCGCACGCAGAGCTTTACCCGTGCCTCCCGCCGCCCGACCTTGCAGGTCACCGGGCGCCGCTGGCTGGCTGCAGGCGTGGAATCGGAGAAGGCGCTCAACCGCTCGCTCATGGTGGACGTGAGCACCCGTATTCTCTTCCCCTCGATGATGGTACTGTCCCTGTACTTCTTCTTCGGCGGCCACAACGCCCCCGGCGGCGGTTTTGCTGGCGGTCTCGTGGCAGCCTTGGCGCTGATTCTGCGCTACCTGGCTGGCGGCCGCGAGGAGCTCGAAGAGGCGCTGCCTCTCGACGGCGGCCGCACCATGGCGGTAGGCCTGCTGCTCTCCCTCAGCGCCGTTATTACCCCGATGCTCTTGGGCTACCCGCCGCTGACCTCTGGGTACACGAAGGTAGGTATACCGCTCATCGGTGATGTGTCGCTGCCGTCCGCGCTGATTTTCGACGCCGGCGTCTACCTCATCGTCATTGGCCTCACGCTCTACGTGCTGTCCTCCTTGGGCGCGAAGCTCGATGAGGAAGAAGAGATGCGTAAGCAACGCGCCCGCGATCGCGCACGCTCCCTGGCGCGCCGCACACAAGCAAAAGAAACCGCTGCCACGGCAGAGAAAGGACACGCCTAATGGATGCCAATCTCATGCTCCTGCTCGCTGCGGGCGTGCTCTGCGGCACCGGAGTCTACCTGTTGCTCGACCGCGCGATGACCAAAATGCTGCTCGGCATCTTGCTGCTGGGCAACGGCGCGAACCTCTTCATGCTCATGGCTGGCGGCCAAGCCGGCTCGCCGCCTATCGACGGCCGGAACTCCCTCCCCTACGGCGATCAGATCGCCGATCCGCTGGCCCAGGCGATGATCCTCACGGCCATCGTCATTTCGATGGCGCTGACCGGCTTCATCCTCACCTTGGCTTACCGCCAATACCGCTACCGCTCCGCGGACGTGATTGAGGACGACACCGAGGACGCCGCTATCGCGGCGATTGCCTCGCGCCCGGGCAATGCTTCAGCCGCCCCTGACCACGACGCGTCCAATGACCCGACCACCGGCCGCACCACCAAGGAAGGCGATAAGTTTGGCCCCGAGTTCTTCGAGGCTCCCGTGAAGGAGGCGACCGATGAGTGAGACCATCTCTCCCCTAGTGGATCTGTTGCTGCCGTATATCAGCTACCTGATCCCCCTGCCGATCATCATCCCGGCCCTGGCTGCCGCGCTGGCGATGCTTTGTGCACGCAATGCCAATGCGCAGCGCCGCATCGCTTTCTTCTCCCTGCTCACGCTCGCCACTGTGAATGCCGCTCTGATTTTCATCGCGGATACCACCGGCATTCAAACCCTGCAGGTGGGCGGTTGGGACGCCCCGGTGGGCATCACGCTGGTGGCGGACCGTTTGTCCACGGTCATGCTCTTTACGTCCTCCGTCGTCCTCTTCTCCGTCATGTGGTACGCCATTTCACAGGGCGTGCGCGACGGCACGAAGGACGAGCCGGTGGCGACCTTCCTGCCCACCTACATGCTGCTGACCATGGGCGTGAACGTGTCCTTCCTGGCCGGTGACTTGTTCAACCTCTACGTGGGCTTCGAAATCTTCCTCGTGGCCTCCTATGTACTGCTGACCCTCGGCGCCTCACCCGCGCGCGTGCGGGCCGGCGTGGGCTACGTCATGGTCTCCATGGCCTCCTCGCTCATCTTCGTGCTGGCTTTGGCCTATGTCTACGCCACGGTGGGCACGATGAACATGGCCCAGATTGGCATCCGGATGGAGGATATCCCGGCGGGCACCCGCTCCGCAGTGTTCGCCGTGCTGCTCATTGCCTTCGGAATTAAGGCGGCCGTCTTCCCGTTGGATGCCTGGCTGCCGGACTCCTACCCCACCGCACCGTCCCTCGTCACCGCGGTCTTCGCGGGCCTGCTCACCAAGGTTGGTGTCTACGCCATCATTCGCGCGCGCACCTCAATCTTCACCGATGGCGGGCTGGATGGCCTGCTCATGTGGGTCGCGCTGGCCACGATGCTCGTGGGCATTTTGGGCGCTATCGCCCAATCGGATATCAAGCGATTGCTGTCCTTCACGCTCGTCAGCCACATCGGCTATATGATCTTCGGCGTTGCCCTCGGAACCGCCCAGGGCTTGTCGGGCGCCATCTTCTACGCGGTTCACCACATTTTGGTGCAGACCGCGCTGTTCTTGGTGGTGGGCCTCATCGAGCGCCAAGCCGGCACTTCCTCGCTGCGGCGCTTGGGCTCCCTGATCTACACCGCGCCGCTCATCGCGATCTTGTACTTCATCCCGGCCATGAACCTGGGGGGTATCCCGCCCTTCTCCGGATTCCTGGGCAAGATCATGCTGCTCCAAGCCGGCGCGAATGAGGGTTCCTGGCTGTCCTGGGTCCTCATCGGCGGCGCGGTGATCACCTCCCTGCTGACCCTCTACGTCATGATCCTCGTGTGGGCCAAGGGTTTCCTGCGCGACCGCGGCGATGCGCCCGAGGGCAACCTCGCCATGGTTCGCCCTTCTCCACTGGGAGAAGTCACCGAGTACGTCGAGTTGGAGGAGCGCGATGACGTCGGCCGCGTGCCCTTCGGCATGCTGGCGTCGACCTCCCTGCTCGTCATCGCCTCGGTATCGATGTCCTTCCTGGCGGGCCCCATCTCTGGTGTCACCACCCGCGCGGCCACCTCGGCGCAGGATGATTCCATCTACCGCTATGCCGTCCTGGGTGACTCCGCCGAGGACCCGACGCGTCACTTAGACCCCGCTGAGCGCTACGAGGAGGGCGCGGATTCGCGAAAGAACCGGAGCCAGCCCCTCCCGGATCCGGAACCGGTGGCACCGACCACGAGGACGTCGCCAAGCACAACGGCTACACTCCCCACGACCGTGGACGATGATGAAAAGGAGGTGTCGCGATGAGATTCTCCGGTATTAAGCACCGCTTCCGGCCGTGGTTCATGGTGTGGATCGTCGTCATGTGGTGCATGCTCATGGGCGAAGTTACCGTAGCGAACCTGGTGGGTGGCCTGCTCGTCAGCCTCGTCATCGTCTTTGCGCTGCCGCTGCCGGCCATGCCCGTGGCGGGGATTTCGGTGAGCTGGGGCAAACTGCTCGTCTTCATGGCGCAGTGGTTTGTCGAGCTGATGGAGGCCTCCATCATGGTCGGCTGGCTGGCGGTGCGCCCGCAGCCTGTGCCGAAGACGGCGATTGTGAAGCTGCCGATGCGAGTGGAGAACGAGTTCGTTCTCTCGCTGGCGGTCAGCCTGTACAACCTGCAGCCCGGCGGCACGGTCTCCGATATTGACATTGCCAACCGCATGTTGACCATCCACCTGCTGAACGCCGATTCCGAGGAGGATCTGGAGCGCGAAATCGCGGCCGTACGCAAGCTCGAGGCCGACATGATTGCCATCTTTGAAAGGAGCCACCCCTGATGGATACGGACCTGTATAACATCCTGCTCACCGTGGCCGCCGGCTTCCTCGTGGTGGCTTTCCTCATCACCACGTGGCGCATCGTCATCGGCCCCAACTCGCTCGACCGCCTCATCGCTATGGACGGACTCGTGGCCATGTTCCAATGCGCCCTGGCCACCTATATCTGCTGGACTTTGGACACGACGGTCTCCAACGCGATGATCGTCGTGGCGCTCCTCGGCTTCATCTCCACGGTCTCTGTCACCCGCTTTAGGAAGAGGGATTCATGAGTTACGTACTGATTGCCGATGTCCTCTCCATCATCCTCATCCTCGTCGGCTCCATCCTCATCTTGGCGGCATCGATTGGCGTGGCGCGCTTTAAGGACACGATGGCGCGCGTGCATGCCATCGCCAAACCACAGACCACAGGGCTGATCTTCACCATCGTGGGCGCGATCATCAAGGTGACGGGCTCCGAGGACTTCAGCGTGGCCGAGAGGGGCGACCTGGGAATCCTCGTCTTGCTCGTTCTCTTCGCCATGATCACCAGCCCGGTGACCGCGCAGAGAACCACGCGTATCGCCCGCCGCGAGGGCCTGTACGGTCCCCCGGAATCGATGACACGCAACGAGAGCCCGGCCGCGCGTTCGATGCGCCGAAAGTAAGGACACGGTACCTTTCTGCCGGGAAATGCGGGGACAATAATATAGGCTGCAAAAGGCACTAATAGGTGGTCAGGCGAGGAGAGTCGACGTGAAGAAGCTGCAAGGCGTACCAACGATGTGTGCTGTCCTCGCACTGGGCATCGCGGTGATGGTGTACAAGATCATCCAGTTCGATGGCCACAAGGCCTTCACCTTCATCCTCCCCTTTGACCTCGCCATCTACCGCATGGCTGGCGAGGATCTCAACGCCGGTGGCCTGCTGTACGACGCCCCCTATATCTTTGAATTCCCTTTCACTTACCCACCCTTTGCGGGCCTGCTGTTCAAGGTCTTGCCGTTCTTCAGCAAGGACGCGCTGACCATTATCTGGCCTTCGCTCATGTTCTTGGCTGTGCTGGCCATCATCGTCATGATCTTCCGCGAGCGGGGCGTGAAGATGACCCCGGCGGCCGTCCTCATCGCGGTGCTGCTTACCGCGCTGACCCCGGCGAATGAGACGATGCACGGGTCGCTGTACTACGGGCAGGTCAACGTCTTCCTCATGTTGCTCGTGGCCTTTGACTTCCTGCCTATCAAGCGCCGCCTGCCGGGCGTGGGCATTGGCCTGGCTGCCGGAATCAAGCTGACCCCGGCCTACATGGGCCTAGCTCTGCTCTTTGAGAAGCGCTGGTGGGCTGCCGCGGGTGCGGTGATTACCTTCCTCGTCACGGTGGTGCTCGGATTCCTCTTCGTTCCTGATGCGATGGTGTTCTGGACCGATGCCATGTTCAACTCCTCGCGTGTGGGCGAGCATGCCAACCCCGGGGCGAAGTCGCTGCGCTCGCTCATGTTCCGCGAGCTCGGCATCGACGGTGGCATCTGGTGGATCCTGGCGGTCATCGTGGTCTTCGCGCTGACCTGCCTGGCGCTGCGCACCGCCTACCTGCGCGGCAACCGCTCGGCAGCGTTCGCGCTGACGGGCCTGAGCACCTGCTTGGTCTCCCCCTTCTCGTGGTACCACCACTTCGTGTGGACCATCCCCTTCATCGTCATGGTCTTCGTCTCGGTTAACCAGGCGGTGAGCTCGCGTGTGTCCGGCAAGGGCGGTGAGCAGCTCGCGGGGCTTGCCTCCGTGGCGGCCTTGTTCGTGCTTTCGCTGCCCTTCATGTCAGTGCCCGTGTGGTTCACCATGTCCTCGGCCAACCTCGACGCAATCGAATCCTTCCAGCCGTGGGCAACCTCGCTGTGGACACTGTCCTGCCTAGCTTTCATCGTGGTCTACGCCGTGTGGGGCTTCATTGCGCCGCGCAAGCGCGCAGCGGAGAAGAGCTAGGGTCGGTTCGATCAATTAAGGGGGCCAAACCCGGCTGTTTTGGTGCACTATTTGATCGAAACGTCATCTTTGGGCGAGACAGCTTCCCAAAAGTACGAATCGATCAATTGAGGCCCTGAAAACCACCAGTTTTCGGGCCTTAATTGATCGTTCGGTACTTACTCCAGCCGCTCCATCTCATCCGCGGTGGCCTCAACCACCTTCTGCCAGCTGCCGGTCTCCTGGTACAAACGGCGCTGGCGCTCATAGCCCGCCCCGCCGTCGATGATCTCCTGCACCAGCTGCAGCTCCGGAGCGCAGCCCAGCTCTTCCGAGAGCGGAGCCAGCTCCACCAAGAGATCCGCCAGCTCATCCTTGATCCAGCGTTCATCGGTCTCGCGCGAGGTGATGACCAGCGCGTCCATGCCATAGCGCGCGCCGCGCCACTTGTTCTCCGCCACGTGCCAGGGCTGCAGCGTGGGCAGCGTTTCGCCGGCGTCGATCATGCGGTCATAGTGCACCACGAGGCAGTGTGTCAGCGCCACGATGGCGGAGAGCTCGCGGAGGTTGGAGGCGGCGTCGGAAATCCGCACCTCCACCGTGCCCCACTTGGAGGCCGGGCGGACGTCGAAGTGCATCGAGCCCGTGTGGTTGATGACGCCCGAAATGGCCTGGTCCCGCATGTAGGACTTCCACTGCTCCCAGTTCTCAAACTGGTAGGGCATGCCCGCGGTGGGCAGCTGCTGGTAGAGCATCGTGCGGTTGGAGGCATAGCCGGTATCGAGCCCCTCCCACCCCGGCGAGCAGGCGGAAATAGCCAGCAGATGAGGGTACTTCGTCATCAGCGCATTAATGATGGGCCACACGCGGTCCTCGTGGCTGATGCCGACGTGCACGTGCGTGCCCCACAACAGCATCTGCTGCCCCCAATACTGGGTGCGGTTGATAATTTCGGAGTAGCTCTCCTTGTTGGAGACGGGGTTTTGCCGGAAGTCCGTAAAAGGGTGCCCGCCCGAGGCCCACAGGCGCACGCCCAAGGGGTCGGCCGCCTCACGCACGGCGCTGAGCGACGCCCGCAGGTCCCCCATCGCCTCCGGCACCGTCCGGCACACCCCGGTCACCAGCTCCACCGTGTTTTGGAGGAATTCCTTTTCCAGGTGGATGTCGGGATGAGCAGCGCGCACGCGGTCGATGAGTTCAGCGCCGCGCGGCACGAGATCCCAGGTCGCTGGATCAACGAGGGCAACTTCCCACTCAACACCTAGCGTGGGCTCGGGCGAGCGGGCGAAGTTCTCTTCCGGAATATTCACCCATTCATCCTATCCGTCGGGCGGATGAATTTAATAAGATTTTATTCCCTAGGCTTGGGGAACCGCGAGGACAACCACGACGGCATCGTCCTTGGTGTAGTCCCCGGTCAGCTCGGCCGGGTACGGGGCAATCGCTTCCGCCGGTACGTCGGCACCGTAGTACTGGGCGGCAACCTCCTTGGCCAGGCTCTCGGCGGCCGCATCGCCCTCAGGGAAGTAGACGGTGGTCTTCGGAGCCACGAGGACGTCGCCGCTGATATTGCCCACCTCGGCGATGTGGAAGTGCTGGGACTTCAGGCGCTCGGCCTCATCGGCAGCGAAGTTGGCGCGACCGGAGTTGTTGTACACATTGACGGGGATCTCCGCCTGGGCGCGGTCGGGGCTACCTGCGGCAGCGCCCTCCTCAGCGTTGTCGTCGCGGGCAGCGTCACGCTCGGCTTCAGCATCGCCGTCTGCGCCAGCCTCGGCGTCAGCACCGGCAGCATCCGACTCCTCGCGGTTCTTGTCCGCCTCTCCTTCCGCGCCACCGGCGGCAGCACCGTCACCCTCGGCGCCGCCAGTCGCGGGGCCGGACACGACAGCATCGTTGCCTGCCGGCGCGTTCTGCGCGGTGTCCTCGGAGTCATCAGAGGTCATGGCATAGAGCGCCCACATGCCGAGCATGACGGCAACGGCGATGAGCACCATGGCGAGCCCGCGCAGGGGGAGCTTGCTCGCAGGAGCGGCAGCGGCGGCCGGGGCGGCGGCCGCGTCAGAATCGGCGGCGTGGCGCGCGTGGTCAGCGGACGAGGCAGAGTTTTCCGGATTCACATTAGTCACATTGGCAACTTTAGTATCTGATTCGCTCAGTCTGGGGCATTATCGCGTGCGGCGCGCCGGACGTCGTCGCGGACGTCGCGAAGCCGGCGCAGGCGGGTGACCAACAGTGGGTAGGAGGCGTGCGCCGCGGGGTCATCCAGGAGCACATTGAGGCGCTGGTGATAGCGCACCGGAGTGATGTCCAACTGCGTGCGGATGGCCTCCTCCTTGGCGCCGATATCGCGCGGGGCGTGGGACTCGAACTCCAAAATCGCGGCGTCTAGGTCTGACAGGGAGTGCATGCTTAGACTGTATGCCATGACTATTCGTCCCATCGTTATCCACGGCGACCCGGTCCTCCACAATCCCACCGAGCCGGTCACCGAAGCCATCGACTCTCCTGAGCTACAGGAGCTCATCGCGGACATGCACGAAACCATGGACGCCGCGCACGGAGTTGGCCTGGCCGCTAACCAGATCGGCGTGAACAAGCGCCTCTTTGTCTACCACTGCCCCGACACCGACGGTCCCAATGGCACCGAGCTTCCCGAAGGCGGCATGCGCCGCGGCTGCGTGATCAACCCGGTGCTGGAAACCTCCGAGATTCCGGAGACCATGCCGGCTGACGACGGCTCCGAGGACGAAGGCTGCCTCTCCGTTCCGGGCGAGGGCTTCCCCACCGGCCGCGCCGACTGGGCCCGTGTGACCGGCAAGAATGAAAAGGGCGAGGATATCTCCATCGAGGGTTATGGTTTCTTCGCGCGCATGCTGCAGCACGAAACCGGCCACCTCGACGGCTTCGTCTACACCGACGTGCTCACCGGCCGCTACAAGCGCCAGGCCAAGAAGGCCATTAAGCGCAACGGCTGGACCGAGGCCGGGCTTACCTGGCTGCCGGGCGAGGACGAAGATCCCTTCGGGCACGAGGACTAATGTCCCGCATCTTCCGCTCCGATTCCGTCCAGGTGGGCGAGCGCGTGGTGGCCCGGCGCGATTTCGGCGGCGTGCACAGCGATGTGATTGGCCACGTGCTCAGCCTGGAGCCGCTGGTCATCCGCCCGCAGGAAGTCGGCGGCTACCCCTCTTCTCTCGACGCGGTGGAGATTCCGCCAGAGCAGCTCAAGATTATTAAGCGCCTCTCCCCACGCACGGTCCGCAATTCCGATATCCGCGCCGTCGAAGTGGCCACCGCGGCGGCCTTCCCGGGCAAGGAACACAAGTGGACCTTGGATGGCCAGTGGCTCATGCGCGCGGGTGATGGCGTGACGGGCCGCTCAAATTCCGCGATTCCGCTGGGCCCTTCGGCGGGATTTCTGCCGGTGCCAATGGAGGAGATCGAAGCGTTTTATGCCCGCCACGAGCTGCCCGTGTGCCTGGCCATTCCGGAGCGCATCGGTGCCTCCGCGGAGAAGCTGCTGGCAGCAGAACCCGAAGCGTGGGAGCTCGAACCGGAGATCCTCGTGATGGTGCGCGATTTGGCGGAGCTCCCTGCCCCGGGGGACGTCAGCTTCCGCATCGACGAGCAGCCCGATTCCGAGTGGCTCGACCTCTACCACTTCCGTGGTCAGGCCCTGCCGCCGTTGGCCCTGGAGTACCTGCGCAGCCGCATCGACGGGACGATGGGCTTTGGGCGCCTGCTCGCCCCGACGGGTGAGACCATCGCGATTACGCGGGGCACGCTGACGGAATCCGGTGACGGCACCGTGTGGCTGGGCTATTCCGCCGTGGAGGTCGCCGAAGGTTGGCGCCGCAAGGGACTGGGCACCGCGCTGGGCGCGCACATGCTGGCCTGGGGCAAAGCCCAGGGTGCTGAGAAGGCCTATCTGCAGGTCGTGGCAGGTAACACGGCCGGGATTCGGCTCTATGAGAAGCTCGGCTTCCTCGAGCAGCACCGCCACCGTTACGCCCGTCGCCTGCCTCAAGTACCCTAAACCACATGCGCATCGCTACCTGGAACATCAACTCCGTCCGCACCCGCGCCCAGCGCGCGGTGGACTTGCTGGCCAAACACGACATCGACGTGCTCTGCCTGCAAGAAACCAAGGTGGCGGATGCGAAGTTCCCCCGCGAGCCTTTCGAGGAGGCCGGCTACCACGTCACCTGCCACGGCCTGAACCAGTGGAATGGCGTGGCCATCCTCTCCAAGGAAGAACCGGAGGAGGTCCAGACCTTCTTCCCCGCTCAGCCGGGTTTCCACAAGGACCCCGCCAAGGAGCAAAAGCGCGAGGCCCGGGCGGTCTCAGCCCGCATCCGCGGGATTGAGATCTGGTCCCTCTATGTTCCCAACGGGCGCGAGATTACGGACCGGCACTTCGATTACAAGCTGGACTTTCTCTACTCCTTGGCGCGCTATGTGGAAACCCGCGCGCAATCGAAACTACTGCTCACGGGCGATTTCAACATTGCTCCACGGGATGAGGACGTCTGGGACATCTCTCTTTTCCGCGGCAAGACGCACGTTACCGAGCCCGAGCGCGCGGCTTTCCAGATGCTTCAGGAGGCCGGGCTGCAGGAGGTTACGCGCCGTTTCACCGAAGAGGAGCGCTGGACTTACTTTGATTACAAGTCCCTGCGCTTCCAGAAGAACGAGGGCATGCGCATCGACTTCCAGCTAGCCAGCGAGCCACTAGCGCGCCTCGTCCAGGGCGCCCAGGTGGACATGGTGGAGCGCGCCGGTGACAAGACTTCCGACCACGTGCCGCTGATCGCAGATTTCGATGTCCCCGATTTCGCGTCGGTGCGCTAGCCTGCCATGAGCGTGAACGTCGATCTCTCCGTCTGGCAGCTCGTGCTGCTGGTTATTGACTACGGCATCAAGATCATCGCCATCGGCGTGGTCCCCGAGGGCCGCCGCCCCTCCAGCTCTACCGCCTGGCTGCTGGCCATTCTGGTGCTGCCGATCGTGGGGCTGCCGCTGTTCTTGCTCATGGGCTCGCCCTACATCAACCGCCGCCGTCACCGCATCCAACAAGAGGCCAACGCGCTTCTCAACGACGTCACCGCCTCCACCCCCAACCATCCCTCCGGCCGGCTTTCCCCGGAGGTGGAATCCCTCATCCAGCTCAACCGCAACCTCACCGGGCACCCGGCCCTCATCGGGCACAACAAGGGCCTCCACGCCTCCTATGAGGAGGCCATCTTGGCCATGGCGCGGGCCGTGGACCGGGCTGAGAAATACGTGCTCATTGAGATCTACATCCAGTCTTGGGATGAGGTGACCGATGTTTTCTTCCAGTCCTTGGCGCGCGCCCGCGAACGCGGCGTGGAGGTTAAACTGCTGCTGGACCAGATCGGCAGCCTGAAATACAAGGGCTACTTCACGCTGGGCAAGCGCCTCACCGAGATTGACGTCGACTGGCGGCTCATGCTTCCGCTGCAGCTGCATAAGGGACGTTTCCGCCGCCCGGATTTGCGCAACCACCGCAAGATCGTGGTCATTGACGGCCACACGGGCTTCTTGGGCTCGATGAACATGATCAAGCGTGAATACAAGACCAAGGACCGCGCATGGATCGACTACATGGTCGAAATGACCGGACCGGTGGTCACTTCGCTCGCCGCGGTGTTCGCGGTGGATTGGTATCTGGAATCAGAGGAGCAGCTGTCCTTGGACATGCAGCCCTATGACGACGCCATGACGGCGGACTCCAACCACCTCCAGCTGGTCCCCTCCGGCCCCGGCTACACCACGGAACCCAACCTGCGCATGTTCAACTCGGTGGTGCACCACGCAAAGGAAAAGCTCATCCTCTGCTCGCCCTACTTCATCCCGGATGAGTCCCTCTTGGAGGCGGTGACCACCGCCTGCTACCGTGACGTCGAAGTGGAGCTCCTAGTGTCCGCGAAGGCGGACCAGTTCATGGTCCACCACGCGCAGTCCTCCTACTACCAGGCGCTCCTGGAGGCCGGCGTACGGATCTTCCAATTCCCCGAGCCCTTCGTGCTGCACTCCAAGTTCATCCTGGCGGACCCGGGCCTGCCGGAGCGCGAACCGCTGTGCATGTTCGGGTCTTCCAACATGGATATGCGCTCCTTCGGCCTCAACTATGAATCGACCATGCTGGTGGCCAAGGGCGACCTCATCGAGGATTTCACCCAGCTGGCCACCAATTACAAGAAGGTCTGCCACGAGCTCACCCTCGAAGAGTGGAACGAGCGCGGCGTGCTGCGCCGCTACGTGGACAACGTCATGCGCCTGACTTCAGCGCTGCAGTAGGAGCACGCCCGCGAGCTCGATTTGCCTCGCCCTTGATTGGGCATGACCTATCCAGAATATGCACCCAGCGCCGCATCGTATGTCCACACTTCTGCGGTAATTCCGGTGGCGCGCTTATACAGCTCGCGCTCAGTCAGAATACAAAGGTCGCCGCCACCAACCTGCTGAGTCATCATATCCACCATTGATAGACCCGCACGGTGCCTTGAGACGAGCTCGGTGATGAACTCCTTGTTCCACTGAAAGTCATGCAGGATCCATGGGGCTTGTTGATGGGCGGTCAGCTCTAGCATCTGGGAAAATTTTTCCGCAATATTGCGCCTCACGTCGCCCTGCGGAAGCTGCGCAATGTGATTTCCGGTTTCAATCACCGCGGTAATCGGCAGGATGAACTTCGCGTTCTCACTTTGGCGTTCCGCAAAATCGATTTTGGCTTGTTCTTTAGCTTGGCATTTGTGAGGAATCGCAAGCAGGTTATCCAGCACAGAGGTATCGATGAAGTAAACGCGCATCAGCCGATCCCAAAAAGCCGATTCATGTTCTCGAAACTAATCTGCGTTTCGGTGTCATCGACTAATTCACCAGCGGTGACCGCAGCACCCAAGCTGTGCTTGGAAATGGATTCCACGAAATCCGGTAACTCCACCAAAGGCGAGAGCTCGCTTTGCCCGGTTCTGCTATCCCGGTAGCACACTGCTACCTGACCGTTTTTCTCCCCAGAAATCTGGTCCAAGATGGCAGGACTGTGGGTCGTGACAAGAACCTGCGAGTCATGTTTGCGTGCGGATTCGCTAAGCATCTGCATAACTCTTTGCGCCTGCGAAGGGTGGAGCCCGTTTTCCATTTCTTCGACGACAATTTGAGCTACTGGGTTCTCTACGTCATCACCAAGTTCAAGTGGCTGTTCGATATCCAAGTCCTTGGGCGCAGTTTTAAGCGCCGTTGCAATTGCGAGGAATCGGAGGAGGCCATCGCTCATTTCACGAGCAGGCGTTCTTTCTTGCTTTCCATCTTCGAAGTGTTCCACGAGGGTCAGCATGACTTCGTCCAACGGGGAGTCAATAAAGTCCAGTGTGGAATCCACTCCAGTCACGTGAGCGGCCAGCTGCCCTAGCTCTTGGAAAGTCTTGGGGGAATCCTTGTGCAACTGCCACAGCACCGCCGAGAGGTTCTCACCGCTACGCTTCAGCTGCGTGCTCTTCCTTGGAACGTAATCCCGCATAAGGCTGGGGACTGGATCGAGGTGAAACACTGATCGAAGCGCCATGGACACAATCGACGCCCCTTTCAACACTGAATTCTCTGCACGGTTCTTTCCCGCAAGCACCGCTTTAATCTGTCCCAAGATAAGGCGAGAGTCACGCAAGAGTGTGGTGGGGTTTGCCCCACGCTTTCCGCTAAAAATTAACGTGTAGATCCCAGCTCGGTTGTCTGCTGCCGGCTGGGTCTTAAACAACTCTGCATCGCTAGTGCGGGTGCCGCTCTTTACGGAATATCCGGTACCCACGAGGCTTTCTTTGACAACACGCAACTCCGGATATACCTGAACCTCGACGTCATAGCGGTACGTATCTGTCCCAGATTCAACGGTACAGCCCAGTTCAAAGCTCTCGGTGCCATGCGGGGCGCAACCACGAGAGCCACCTCGGATCGGGCCGGTTTGGGTCATGCGCCCATCAAGTGCGTCTCCTAGTTCTGCCCCCGATGCCAAGCGGGACAAAACCTCCAGCCCATCCAAAGCATTCGACTTTCCAGAACTGTTTAGGCCAGTCAGAAAAGTGACTGGATGCAGAGTCAATACAGCATCTTGGAAGGACTTGAACTTGCTCAGGCGAAGCTCAGCGAGACGTGGGGTAGCCATGCGGCCAATAATACGCATGAACGCTCTCTGCGTTGTGCACATCTGTTGAACTTCACGCAGCTCCACGAGCCAGACGCGTGGACACCACGAGGCCGCACAGCGAGATGAAGCTGCAGCACACCATGCCGATGGCCATGGTCAGCGCGGCGTTCGAGCCCCAGCCCATGAGCGGGCTGATGGCACTGGCTAGCATGGACTGCCCAAAGCCCATGATCGCGGACACGCTGCCCGCCCGCGGGCGCATCAAACCCGTGGCCAAGGCGGTGGCGTTGCCCATAATGAAGCCGGTCGGTGCCACGCAAGCAAAAAGCACAATGAGGCAGACCCACACCGGGGCGCCGAGCAGTACCGCCAGCAGGAGGAGCACCCCGCAGACAAAGACACCGGTCACGCCGATGCGCAACATGACCGCCGGGGAGACCGAATCCATCGCCCGCGAATTCACCAGCGTGGCCGCAAAGAGGCCCACGGAGTTGATGCCGAAGATCAGCGAATAGCCCAGCGGTGAAAAGCCCCACTGTTCTTGCACCACGAAGGCCGAGGCGGAGATGTAACAAAACATCGAGCAGAAGCCGAAGGCCATGGTCACCAGGTAGCCCCAGACCCGGGCGTTAGTCAGCACCGCCCAGTAATTGCCCGCCACCGTGCGCAGCAACCCATCGCGAGAGCGGCCGCCCGCAGTTTCCGGGACGATAGCGATGGCCAGGACCAACTGCACCGCATGCAGCCCGGCAAGCACCCAAAAAATGCCGCGCCAGCCCAGCGGCTCCGCCAGGATGCCGCCCAGTACCGGGGCTACCGCAGGAGCGATACCTTGGAGCGCCATGAGCAGTGAATAGGCTTTCGCCGCCGCGGCACCATGCACGAGGTCCGGGACCACCGCGCGGGAGAGCACCACGCACGCACCGCCGCCGAGGCCCTGCAGCACGCGGGCCACGACGAGCACCGAGGCCGTCGGGGCCATCGCCGCTAACACGGAAGCCAGCAGAGCGAGAAAGGCGCCGGCGACAAGGAGGCGCTTGCGCCCGATGGCATCAGACAGCGGGCCCATGACGAGTTGGCCCATGCCCATGCCGACGAAGAAGCCCGAAATGGTCAGCTGCACCATGGCCCGGGTGGTGCCCAGATCGGCGACGATCTCCGGCATCACCGGCAGGTACATATCAGTAGCGAAGGGCGCTGTTGCGGACAACAGCGCCAACGTCGCCAGAAGCGGAAAAGGGATCACGCGTCGCGCTGCTCCAGCACGATAACGCCCAGGATCCACAGCACACCAGCCCAGCCGAAGAAGACGAGGGCCTCAAAGCCAATCGAGCTCCACGGGGCGTTCTCATCCACGTAGTCCAACGCCCAGTTCTGGAAAGCAGTAAACGGCATGAAGTGGATGATCTTATCTCCCACTACCGGGAGCAAACGCACCAAGTTTTCCAGGCCCATGTACAAGATGAGGGAAATCGCCACCGTGCCGGCGGTCTGCCGTAGCAGCAGACCCAGCCCCTGCACGAAGAGCACCGCGCCAAAGGCCGCGATGGGGAAGGCCCACAGCATGTGCTTGCCGTCGTCGCTGGAGAAAGGCTGGAAGGCCTCCGCCGCGGATTCGTTTGCCGTGAGATCCGCCAACACGAAGATGTACACCAATCCCAAGAAGGCGATGACAGCCGCAATCACGCCGTACACCACCAGTTTGGCGCAGGCCACGCTCCAGCGATTCGGGTTGGCCAAGAAGGTGAGGGATTGCGTCTTGTAGCGGTACTCCGTGGTCACCATCATCGCGCCCTGGATCATCATGATCGGCACGCCCATGAGCAGGAGGACGGAGGCCAGGCTCATCGGCTGCAGCGGGCTAATGCCGAGCACCGCCTCCCCCGCGTTGAGCGAGTTCAGCAGCGTCCAGCCGGTCACGATGAGGAAGATGAGCGCGGTGGTCCACCAGAAGGACTTCGTCGTGCGCAGCTTCGTCCACTCCGCGTGAACAGTGTTGAAAAACATTAGAACTGGGCCCCTTTCTGCGGTGCCTCCGCTTGGTACTGCACCGCGCGATCCGTCATGGCCACATAAGCCTCCTCCAGTGAGGCGCGGTGGAGGGTCAATTCCGTCAGCGGCACTCCCGTGGAATAGGCCAGCTTGCCCACGTAGTCTGTGGTCTGGTGAGGGATCACCAGCGTCGGGCGCTGCTCTTCATCGACCGACTCGCGGAAGGTCACTCCAGCCTCCTTGAGCGCCGAGCCGAACTCGCGCAGGTGCTCCGAACGCACCACAACCGAAGCGCTGGAGTTTTCCTTCACAAAGTCATAGGTGCGCTGATTGGCCAAGAGCCTGCCGCGGCCAATGACCACCAAGTGGTCCGCCGTCTGCGCCATCTCCGCCAGCAGGTGGGAGGAGATGAGCACCGTGCGGCCTTCTGCCGCCAGCGCCCGCACGAGCGAGCGCACCCAGCGAATACCTTCCGGATCCAAGCCGTTGACCGGCTCGTCCAGGATCAGCACGCCCGGATCCCCCAGCAGTGCGGCAGCCAGGCCGAGGCGCTGGCCCATACCGAGGGAGAAGCCGCCGGCCTTCTTGCCAGCAACATCAGCCAGCCCCACCAGGCCCAGCACCTCATCGACGCGGGAGGTAGGGATACCGTTGGCCTGCGCCATCCACAACAGGTGGTTGGCAGCGGTGCGGTTGGCGTGGACCGCTTTGGCGTCGAGAAGCGCGCCCACCTCACGCAGCGGGTTCTTCAGCTCGCGGTAGCGCTTGCCGTGCACCAGAGCGGTGCCAGCGGTGGGCTTGTCCAAGCCCAGGATCATGCGCATCGTCGTTGATTTTCCAGCGCCGTTGGGCCCCAGAAAGCCGGTCACTTGGCCCGGCTCCACCTGGAAGGTGAGGTCATCGACGGCGCGGACAGACTTGTACTGTTTGGTCAGTCCGGCTACTTCAATCATGTCCTACAGCGTGCCACAGGTTCCTGCCGCGCGCCTGTATCACCTGGTGATGTCTTCCCAGTACTTCAACAACCGCGGCAGCGCTTCCCGGAAGGGCGCTAAGAGTTCTAGCTCTTCTACCTGGTTAAACGGGACCCAGCGCAGCTCGGCGGATTCTTCGTTAGCGGTCGTGGCCAAGCGCTGCCCCGAGACCGTCCGCGCCAACACCGTGGTATAGGTCCAGCCTTCCTCGAAGGGCCCGGCAGTGACGATGGCATCCAGCACCTCAACGTCTGCCGGCGAGATTCCGGTTTCCTCCTCCGTCTCCCGCAGCGCGGCCTGCTCCGGCGACTCCGGCTTATCCCGCGCCCCGCCCGGGATTCCCCAGGTCCCACCGTTATTCGTCCACGTCGCGCGATGCTGGAGCAGTACCTCATCGCCCGCCACGAGGAAGAGACCAGCTGCTCCAAACTTGCCCCACACCGGCACCCCGCCCGGGCCCTTCGACCAGCCATCACCGGAAAGTTCTGGGTTAACGCGTGCACACATGCCTTACACGATACGCGACAAACTCCCCGCGCCAACGCCCCCGAAATCATCGCGCGAAGCGCACGAGAGCGCTATCCTAAGGGAATGACCGGCCCGGCCACCGAACTGCGCGAGCACTCCCCCGAATCATGGGGCGATCATTGGCTCGATGACGTCACCGAGCCCTCCGCGCCGGTTTTTAGCCGCCCCACACAGCTGGCGATGAGCTCCTTCGCCGGCCCCGCGCGGGTCATTCGGCGCCTCTATAGCTTCGCCATCACCACTCCCGGCAAGCTGTTTACGGTTACCGTCATCCTCACCGCAGCGCTCGCCGCGGCCGGCTTTTCCATGTCCTCCTCCTCGGCCGCGCGCCACGATGATCTGGACACGCTGCTAGCCTCCACCGAGCCGATGTCCAACGCGGCGCACCACCTCTACACCAACCTGTCTTTAGCCGATACTGTCGCCACCACCGGCTTCGTCCAGGCAGGCGTGGAGCCGGAGGATAACCGCGACCGCTATAACGAGGCCATCGACGCCGCCTCCGTCGCCGCCACGCAGGCCATCGTCGGTACCTCCGCCGAAGATGACCGCGTGCGCGAGCTCGTCACGTTTATCCAGCGCAAGCTGCCGGTCTACACCGCCCTGGTGGAAAAGGCCCGCGTCAATCACCGTGCCGGCCACGCCGTGGCGAACTCCTACATGTCCAATGCCTCGGCGCTCATGCGCACCCAGATTCTCCCCGCCGCCGCGGAGCTGTTCACCCTGACCTCGGAGAAGGTGACCCAGCAACAACAGCGCCTAACCCGCCCGCAATGGGTGCCGCTCTCGGGCCTGGTCGCGGCGATCATTTTCCTCGGCTTGGCGCAGTGGTGGCTGTGGCGGCTGACCCGCCGCCGCTTCAACCGCGGTTTCGTGGTGGCCACGGGACTGTTGTTCTTGGCGCTGGTGTGGGCCGCTGGCTCCAACTTCGCCACGTGGGCCTCCGGCCACCAGGGCTTCGAGACGGTCTCGCGCCCCTGGGATTCGCTGACCGCCTCGCGCATTGAGGCCCAGCAGATGCGCACCTCGGAAACCCTGGCGCTGGTCCTGCGCTCCTCCCAACAGGACATGTCCGTGCACTTTAACTCCACGGTGTACTCGGTGGACCGGGCCCTGCGGGACTATGAGCAGGCGCTTGACGACGACGACTTCCCCTCCTCCGATCCTTCCTTGATTCCTCGCGCCAAGGAGGCCTTGGAGGATTGGGAAACCACGCACGATGCTTTCATGGAGGATCTCTCCATGGGCCATTACGACGCCGCGCTCTACCAAGCCACCGCCATCGATCCGGATGGTGACCCGACCGCCGCCAGCGCCTTCAATGCCGTGGATAACTCCCTGGCCGCGCTCATCGACCAAGCCCGCGACGCCATGCGCACCTACCTGGTTCAGGGTCTCAATGCCATGACCATGGTGTCTACCGGCGTCCTCCTAGCCACGTTTGGCGCGATTATCGCCGTGTGGCTGGGTATCCGCCCCCGCCTGCAGGAGTACCTGTGATGCGCCGCCGAACCGACCACCGCCAGCACGCCACTGCGGCCGTGCTGCTGCTCAGCGCCGCCGTGACACTCAGCGCCTGCGAGCCGAAGCCGCCCAACACGCCGGATCCGATCCTGCCCTCCAGCGCGGATCTCAACTCCACCCCGGGGCCGCCGCTGCCGGAGGACGCCATCATCGAACCCGCCGGCACGGGAGAGGTGTCCAAGCAAAGCACCGCGGACGTTTACGGCTCCTACCGCCCGGACGATAAGAAGCCGGAGGAGCGCGTGCCCAACATCCTGACGCGCGGCCGACTCATCGTGGGCGTGGACCGCTCCAATAACCTACTCAGCTACCGCGATACCGCCAGCGGCGAGGTCCGCGGATTCGAGGTCGATATCGCCCGCGAAATCGCCCGCGATATCTTCGGGGATCCCGACAAAGTGGACTTCCGCTTCGTGGAGGCCTCCGACCGCGCGCGTGCACTGAATGAGCGCACGGTGGACATGGTCATCCGCACCATGACGATTAGCCCCGAGCGCCAACGCGAAGTGGCCTTCTCCATTCCGTATATGCAGACGGATGCACGGTTGCTGGTGCTGAAGAACTCGGGCATCCATTCCATCACGGAGGCCGCCGGGCTAACGTTGTGTGCGGCGAAAGGTTCCACCATGGTGGATGCGATACGCAAGCACTCGCCGTCTTCCGATATTTTGGAGACCCGTACCTGGGGCGATTGCCTTATGGCGCTGCAGCTGGGCCAGACGGATGGCATCGTCGTGGATGACGCCCTGCTGTCCGGCATGCTAGCGCAGGATAAATACACCGAGATCGTCGGCGATCCTTTGGAAAGCCAGAGCTATGGCGTGGCCGTGCGCAAGCCCGATGCCTCCTATGACTCGCGCCCGCTCATCCGTCAGATCAACTCCACGTTGGAGCGCATCCGCCGCGACGGCACCTGGCAGGAGCTCTTTAATACCTGGCTGGGGAATTACATGGAGCAGCCCGTACTCCCGGAGCCGAAGTACCTCAACGAGACTCCGCCTGCCGAGGAATCACAGCCGAGCTCCGCAGCCAAGGACCAGCCCGGCGAGAAGAAGGAGGGACAATAATGTCGCACCGCTTCACCGAGGATGAGCTCGATCACCTCACGCCCGAAGAGCACGAGGACGCTCAGCCCGACGCCGCCACGACCGCTAACCACCCCGCCGCCCACGACGTCACTAACGACGCCGCCACCGACGCCACTAACGACGCCACCCAAGCCGTGCGCTTCGATCCCTTCGCGGATGACGATGACGACTATTCGGAGGACCACCACCTCAGCGTCTCCCCCTCAGATTCGCACAGCGCGGGAACAGCAGCTGCCGGCGCCGCCGACGCCGAAGCCTCCGACCGCACCGCCGCCGTGCCCTTTGATCCCTTCGCGGATGACGATGACGATGACTACGAGGCCGCCACCGGCGCCCGCCTCTCCCCCGCGAATCGCGTGGGCACGAGCGGCACGGCGACGGGCCAACCCGACGATGGCGAATACGTCGACTCGGACAATATCGCCGCGCTCATCGAGGAGCTGGGGCAGCTGCGTGATCGCCGCAAAGCAGAGGACCCCTCGCAAGCCTCGCGGCGCCGCGCGCTCGATACCTTCCGCCAGCGCCGCAGCACCAAGCGCACCGATCGGGAGGTGGCCGATGGCATGGCCACCTTGCCCTTCGTTGTCCCGGGCAACCCGCGCGACGCGCTCATCGATCCCAAGGACGCGCCCCGCGCCGCCCCACCGCAGCTCAAGCCGGGCGACATGGTGGCCGGCCAGTACGAGATCTTGGGCGTGCTCGCGCATGGCGGGCTGGGCTGGATTTACCTGGCCAACGACCACTTCGTCTCCGGGCGCATCGTGGTGCTCAAGGGCATGCAATCCACCAACTCCGCCGAGGAGACCGCCACCGCGGAGGCGGAGCGTGAGTTCCTCGCGGACATCACGCACCCGAATATCGTGAAGATTTTCAACTTCATCGATGACCCCCGCGTGCCCGGCGGCTTCATCGTCATGGAGTACGTCGGCGGCCCCTCACTGAAGCAGCGCCGCAACGACCAGGTCAATGACCGCTTCCCTGTCGACACTGCGATTGCCTACATCCTGGAAATCCTGCCCGCCCTGGATTACTTGCACGCCCGCGGCGTGGTCTACAACGACTTGAAGCCCTCCAACATCATCGTCACCGAGGACCAGGTCAAGCTCATCGATCTGGGCGCGGTCTCTGGCATCGGCGCCTTCGGCCACATCTACGGCACGCAGGGTTTCCAGGCCCCCGAGATCGCCACGCAGGGCCCCTCGGTGGCCAGCGATATTTACACCATCGGCCGCACCCTGGCCTGCCTGACGCTGAAGCTGCCGGTGGAGGACGGCGTCTACAAACCCGGCCTGCCCTCCCCCACGGAGGAGCCGCTGCTGCGCCGCTACCTCTCCTTCTACCGCCTGCTGTTGCGCGCCACGGATCCGGACCCACAGCAGCGCTTCGCCTCCGTCTCCGAGCTGCGTGACCAGCTCTTCGGTGTACTGCGGGAGGTCATCGCGCTCCGCGATGGCATCCAGCACCCAGCCCAGCACTCGGTCTTCTCCCCGCAGCGTACGACCTTCGGCACGAAGCACCTGGTCTTCCGCACGGATCAGCTCATCGACGGCATCGACCGCACCGTCCGCATCACCGCCCCCGAGGTGGTCTCCGCACTGCCCATCCCGCTCATCGTCCGCTCCGACATCGGCGCCCCACTGCTGCAAGGTTCCTCCTATACCGAGCCACAAGAAGCGCTGGAAACCCTGCGCCAGGCCATGCAGGCCCCGGAGTATGAGGAATCCGCGGAGATTCCACTCGGCGTAGTGCGCGCCATGATTGACTTGGGCTACATCGGCCAGGCCCGCGAGTGGCTGAATTCCATCGAAGACCGCCTGGGGAGGGACTGGCGTTTCCACTGGTACTCGGGCGTGACCGAGCTGCTTTTGGATAAGTACCGCGAGGCCCAAGCCCACTTCGCCCACGTCCTCGACGTGCTGCCTGGTGAGGCCGCCCCCAAGCTGGCCATCGGCGCGGTCAATGAGCTCATCCTGCAGCAGCTAGGTTTTTCGGAGGCCGCGCTGATCGACGCCTCCGTTGCCCGCGCCTGCGCCAACCTCACCACCTCGCTCGCGGATCTGCCCAACGACGCTTTTGAGGATCAGCCCGGCATCTGGGACCACGTCACCGATGACCCCGCCCACCTGCGTTTCAACTCGCTGCGCCTCTACGGCATCGTGTGGGCGACGAACCCGACGACGGTCTCCTCCGCCTTCGGCTTGGCCCGCCAGCTGCGCGCTGAGCACCAAGTTGAGCTCGCCGTGGCCACCTTGGATAAAGTCCCCAACGCCTCGCGCCACCACCGCATGGCCCGCTTGACCACGGTTTTACAGCTCATCGTCCACGATCTTTCCGAGTCCCGCATCCGGCGTGCCGCCCGCCGTTTGGAGGAGATTCCGCAGAACGAGCCGCGCTTCTTGCAGATCAAGATCGCAGTCATCTCCGCCGGGCTGACCTTCCTGCGCGAATCAGACCTCAATGCTGCGGCCTCCCCCAACGATCTCTTCGAGTTCCCCTTCACCCAGCGCGGCCTGCGCTACGGCCTGGCGGATACCCTGCGGGCACTGGCGCGCCAGGCGCCGTTCGCCCGCCACCGCTACGCGCTGGTGGACCTGGCCAACAAGGTCCGCCCGGTCACGATGTTCTAATACAACCCCGCCTCCCGGGCCATGGCCGCAATGCCCGCGGACTTCTGCGCGATGGCCAGCTCCTCGTTGGTCGGCACCACGAAGACCTTGACCTGGGAGTCCGCGGTCGAAATCATGCGCGGCTCCTTCGAGCGCACG
The DNA here is from genome assembly GCF_001811545.1 of Corynebacterium sp. HMSC074A09. Classification (NCBI taxonomy): domain Bacteria; kingdom Bacillati; phylum Actinomycetota; class Actinomycetes; order Mycobacteriales; family Corynebacteriaceae; genus Corynebacterium; species Corynebacterium sp. HMSC074A09. The sequence continues at coordinate 156,821 of NZ_KV805147.1, forward strand.
AGGTTGGCTTCCTTATCGAAGTCAATGCCGTACATGTCCAGGTTGTACAACGAATCCTGGCGGACCTCAGTATCGTTCTCACCCACGCCGGCGGTAAACGTAATCGCATCCACGCGGCCCAGCGCAATCATGTAGGCACCAATGAAGCGGCGCAGCTGGTGGATGTAGATGTTATAAGCCAGCCAGGCATCCTGGTCCTCGTTGTTAATGCGCTCGCGCAGCACGCGGAAGTCGTTGACACCCGCAATGCCCTTCACACCGGAGCGCTTGTTCAGCAAGTCATCAATCTCATCAATCGACATCCCTGCCTCACGCGAGAGGTGGAAGATGATACCCGGATCGATATCACCCGAACGGGTACCCATAGCCAGACCAGCCAGCGGGGTCAGGCCCATCGAGGTATCGATCGGGCGACCGTTGCGAATCGCCGCCGCCGAAGCACCATTGCCCAAGTGCAGCGTGATCTGGTGGACGTGCCCCGGGTCCATGTCCAGCAGCTTCGGCACCTGCTGCGAGACGAACTCGTGGGAGGTTCCGTGGAAACCGTAACGGCGGATGTCATACTGCGAGGCCACATCGTTATTGATGGCGTACAGTGCGGCCGCCGGCGGCATGTGGTTGAAGAAAGCCGTATCGAAGACCGCCACGTGCGGGATCTCCGGCAGCAGCTTGCGCGCCACGCGGATGCCGTCCAGGTTGGCCGGGTTGTGCAGCGGCGCGAGCGGGATGAGGTCCTCGATCATGGACTCGATCTGGTCCACGATGAGCTGCGGCTCGCTAAATAGGCGCCCGCCGTGCACCACGCGGTGGCCCACGGCGATGACCTCGACATCCGTCGGGCCTACACCGTGCTCGTGCATGATGCTAAACGCGCGGTCCAGGCCGAAGGAGTGGGTGGGAATCTCCAGCTCTTCCTTGTATTCCTCACCGCCCGTCTTGACGGTCACCGCACCCTGCGGCTCACCGACCTGCTCTACCAAACCCGAGACCAGCGGGGTATCCGTGGCCGAGCTCTCCGGGTCCACGAGCTGGAACTTTACCGAGGAAGACCCCGAGTTGAGAACGAGTACGTACGCCATCTACTTCACCCCTGCCTGAATAGCGGTGATAGCCACCGTGTTGATGATGTCCGGAACGGTCGCGCCACGCGAAAGGTCATTGACCGGCTTGTTCAGCCCCTGCAGAATCGGGCCCACCGCCAGTGCGCCACCGGTGCGCTGCGCCGTCTTGTAGCCAATGTTGCCGGCCTCCAAGTCCGGGAAGACAAAGACCGTAGCCTTACCCGCAACGTCAGAGTCGGGCGCCTTCTTGGCCGCCACGCCTGGGTCACAGGCAGCGTCGAACTGCAGCGGACCATCCACCGCCACGGAAGAATCGATACCGCGGGCCGCCTCAACGGCCTGTGCCACCTTCTCCACATCCGGCCCAGCGCCTGAGGTGCCCGTGGAGTAGGACAGCAGCGCCACGCGCGGATCCAGGCCGAACTGCGCTGCGGTCTGCGCGGAGACAATAGCGATCTCGCCGAGCTGCTCCGGAGTCGGGTTCGGGTTCACCGCGCAATCGCCGAAGGCCCACAGGCGGCCCGGCATCACCATGAGGAAGATGGAGGAAACCACGGAGGCCTCCGGCTTGGTCTTAATGATCTGGAAGGAAGGCTTAATGGTGTGCGCCGTGGTGTGCGCCGCGCCGGAGACCATGCCATCGGCCAAGCCCTTGTGCACCATCATCGTGGCGAAGTAGGACACGTCTTTCATGGTCTCGCGCGCCTGCTCCAGCGTCACCCCCTTCTTCTTGCGCAGCTCCGCGAAGTCTGCGGCAAACTCCTCCGCCAGCGGGGATTCCAGGTGGTTGATGATTTCCACCCCTGACAGGTCGATCCCGAGCTCCTGGGCGCGCTTCTCGACGTTCCCATCACCCAGAATCGTCAGCTTCGCCACCTTGCCCTTGATGAGCTCACCCGCGGCCTGAAGGATGCGGTCATCCTCGCCCTCCGGCAAAACGATGTGCGCTCCGACCTCGCGGGCCTGGTCCAGCAGCTGCTTCTGGAAGAGCTCGGCGGACATATAGGGCTCGATGTCGTCCAGAGAAGAAATCGCACCGGGAACCGAGGAAACGTCGGTCAACGCGCCGACCACCGTGGCGCCCACCGAGCGCGCGTGGCCCAGCGCCAACTCCGCCGCGCGGGCGGGCGCGTTAGAAATCAGGACAAAGGGCAGCCCCAGTGCGGCCGCGGCCTTGGCGTCAAAGTCCATAACGCCTGTGCCCTGGAGGACCAGATTGCCCGCGGGGGCATTTTCCAGGACCTCGCTGAGCGTGGTTCCCAGGTCATCTACCTGGGCGAAGGTGGCCCCCAGTTCCTGAGCCACAGCAGCAACGTCCAATCCGTCGAAGCCGCGCCCGATGACGCTAATAAAGGCGGAATTCCGTGAGGACTTGGCGGTCATGAGAAACCTTTCTCTGCTTAGAAAGCGTGTACCCGGGCTCACAAACTGGGCACACAGTGACACTACGACACTTTCACAGTACGGGAACGCACCCCTTCGCGCCGCCAAAGTGAGGCTTCATATCTCCAACGTTGCAGGCCAACAACTCCCCATACCGCCATAGAGTGCGGTATCCCACAGAAACTTGCCCCTCGTGACCACTTCGGAGTAGGGTCCTAACCAGGATTGTTACTTCGGGCAAGACCTAGGCTCCCCGCTCTTAGCCGTGTGGGGATGGTTCGCTATGGACCATTGTGGCCTAGGTCTTTTGTGGTTTTTAGCCACAGTGCCTGCCTACTCTCGAAAGGATTCTCATGTCGACAGAGACTCGCTCGGCAGCCGAAGCCATCTTGGATGGCATCGGCGGAGCGGAGAACATCACCTCTTTCACGCACTGTGCCACGCGCTTGCGCTTCGAGCTGGCTGATGCCTCCAAAGCCGATAAGGAAGCACTCGAATCTATCCCCAAGGTCATGGGCGCTGTGCCCCAAGGCGGGCGCAACTACCAGGTCGTCATCGGCGGCGACGTGGCCACGGTCTATGACGAGATCAACGCTCTCCCCCAGATGAAGAACGCCGGCGCGTCTACCGGCCGCTCCAATGACGATGTCAAGGCTGCTGCCCGTTCCAAGGCTAAGGGCAAACTGCCGTGGATGGATACCTTCTTCGAGTACCTCTCGGATTCCTTCCGCCCCATCCTGGGCGTGCTGCTGGGCGCCTCCCTGGTTATTGCCTTCGCCGCAGTGCTGGATGCGCTAGGCATCGTCGACTTCCGCGCTGAGGATAAGCCAGCATCCTGGCTTTTCGTCGACGCCATGTGGCGTTCCGTCTTCTTCTTCCTGCCCGTCATGGTGGCCTATAACGCCGGCAAGAAGCTGCGCATCGACCCCTGGGTCCCCGCTGCGGTCATGTTCGCGATGTTCACCCCGGAGTTCACCGGCCTCACCGACAACCCAGCCGTCCAATGCGTGACCAACGAGACGCTGTCTGCCGAGCAGTGCTCCATCGATATCTTCGGCCTGCCAATGCAGCTGCAGGACTACGGCGGAAATGTCTTCGTCCCGCTCATCATGGCCGCCGTCGCAGCGCTCTTCTACAAGGGTTTCCAGAAGCTCATCCCATCCGCGGTCCACATGGTCTTCGTCCCCTTCCTGACCCTGATTTTCCTCATCCCGCTAACGGCCTTCATCATTGGCCCCTTCGGCGTATGGGCCGGTAACGGCATTGGCGCTGGCCTGTCCTGGCTCAATGACAACGCTCCTTTCGTCTTCGCTCTGGCCATCCCGATGCTCTACCCGTTCCTGGTCCCGCTGGGTCTGCACTGGCCGCTCAACGCCCTCATGCTGGTCAACATCCAGACCTTGGGCTATGACTTCATCCAGGGCCCGATGGGCGCATGGAACTTTGCCTGCTTCGGCGCTACCGCCGGTGTGCTGGCCCTGTCCATCCGTGACCGCGACACCGTAATGCGCCAGACCTCCGGCTCTGCACTTCTGGCTGGCCTGCTGGGCGGTATTTCCGAGCCTTCCCTTTACGGTATCCACCTGCGCTACAAGCGCATCTACCCGCGCATGCTGGTGGGCTGCTTCGCCGGTGGCCTGACCGTCGCCCTGCTGACCCTGGGCTCCAACGGTATTACGACGAATGCCTTCGTCTTCACCTCACTGCTGACCATCCCGGTCTTCACCCCGATGGCCAAGTACGCCATTTCCATCGCAGTGGCTTTCTTCGTGGCCTTCCTGCTCATCCTTTTCACCGACTACCGCACCCCGGAGGAGCGCGCTGAGGCCAAGGCCGCCCGCGAGGCCGCCGAGAAGGCCGAGCTCGACAACGCCAACAACGCCACGCTTGCCGACGCCCCCGCATCCGCAGGCACCGCTGCTGCCGGCGCCGGCGCTGGCGCTGCCACCGCAACCGCCACCAAGGCAGACGCACCGGCCCAGGCCGCTGAGCCTGCTGCTGGCACCACCACCGACATCGCCTCGCCGGCCGCCGGCAAGGTCGTCCCGATGGCAGAAATCGATGACCCGGTCTTCTCCGCTGGAACGCTCGGCGATGGCGTCGGCATCGTCCCTGAGGGCAACGACGTCTACTCCCCGGTCAGCGGCACGATTGTCAGTGCTATGAAGTCCGGCCACGCCTACGGCATCAAGACTGAGGATGGCGTGGAGGTCCTCGTCCACATCGGCATCAACACCGTGAAGATGAAGGGCGAAGGTTTCGCTCCGGCCGTCAAGAAGGGCGACACCGTCAAGCAGGGTGAGCTGCTGGCCACCGTTGACTTCGACAAGGTCAAGGAAGCTGGCTACGACACCACCATCGTCCTGGCCGTAACCAACACCAAGGCACTGGCCGCCGTCACCCCGGCTGGCCTCAACCACGCCTCCGCCGGCGACACGGTCATCACCACGACCCGCTAAAGCACCCACGAGGGAACCTTTGGCCCCCGTTTAACGCACCCTGACTAAGCTGGCTCGATGTATCCACCATCGTGGCCGGCTTTAGTCGTTTTACCCTCAACCAGAAAGGTGCCTTGTGCAACTGTTGCGAGTGTTCAATAACAACGTCGTGCTCGCACGACGCGGCGCGGAGGACGTCATTGTCACCGGCCGCGGCATCGGCTTCCAGGCAAAGCCGGGCACTGAGGTTGACCCGACCAAGGTGGTGAAGGTCTTCGTTCCTGACTCCGGCCGCGACCCGGATCACCTAGCCGCCATGATCGCCGGCATCCCCGGCGAGTACGTGCAACTGATCATCGACGCCATGCACTCCGTGGACATGTCTGAGGCACTACGCAGCAAGCTCACGCTGGTCGTGGCAATTGCGGACCACATCCACGGCGCGGTCAGCCGCGGCAACACGGTGTCTTATCCCCTCGAGGCTGAGGTCCGCCACCTCTACGCCGAGGACTTTAGCCTCGCGCAGCGGCTCCTCACCGCCATCAACAGTGGCCTACACACACCACTGGCTGCCGACGAAGCCGTGGCCATTACCCTGCATCTGGTCAACGCCGGCTTCGCGGTCGGAGACCTTTCCGGCACCTACCGCATGACGGGGCTGATTCAGCAGATCCTGGCCGTCATCGGCTCCCACAACGGCACGGAACTCAACAGCGAGGACATCTCCGTCGCCCGCTTCATCACGCACCTGCGCTACCTGTTTGTGCGCATGGCGGAGCACCAGCAGCTCGACTCTGACGACCGCCAAGTAGCCACTGCCATCTCCGCGCGCTACCCCGATGCCGTCGAGACCGCCCAGATGGTGGCCAACCTTATTGAGCTGCGCCTCGACAGCGCCCTAACCCCCGATGAGATCTCCTACCTGACGCTGCATATTGCCCGCCTGCAGGAGGCCTCCGCCTAAACAGTCTGCGGCGTAAGCAGTACACCTGCTTAGGCCGCTGCGACGGCTTAAGCCGCCGGTGCCTCAGCACCCTCCTCGACGCCACCATCTACCGGCGCCTCAGCACCCTCCACCGGTGCCACCGGCTCCGCCACGGTGATGATGTTGTCTTCGTAGCCGAGCTGACCACCCACAAACTTGCCGCCACAGGTAATGAGGACCAAGCGGTTGTCTCCCTGCGTGTCATTGACCACGTCCGGGAAACCCGCGCCCTTCTGCAGGCGGTACGGCGCCTCGGTCACGCGGAATCGGCGCTCCTCACCATCGATGAAGACGGTAAATTCCTGGCCCAACTCCATGGTGGTGAACTTCTCTGCGAAGCCCGTGCCCTGACCTTGGTAGTTGATGTGGCCGGTAATAACGCTGGAGCCCACCGGACCAGCCTCGCCCGGCACCGCCGATGCGGAGTACCAGCCCAAGCGCTGTACATCGTGCGGGGGAATCAGCATGCCGGTATCAGTGACCTGAATCGGGTCCACGGCCGCGAACTCATCGTTAATGCCCAAGGACATCGCGCCAAAACCCCGAAACTCACCCGGCGCCGGTTCTACCTCGTGTTCCTGCTGGCCAGAGTCATCCACGAAGGGATCATTGTTCGTTGTTGGCGCTTCAACTTCAACGCTCTGCGAGGTTGATGTCTGTTCCTCAGCCGCATTCGTCTCTGCGGAATCTTCCTCACTGCGGCCCGCATAGAGCACTAGCTGTACGACAACCAAGATAATCGCGATGAGCGCTGCAATACCGATGAGCAGCTTCTTTTTGCTCTTCTTCCCATCACCTACCGGCTGCGCTTCGCTGGCGCGGTGTTCAGATGCAGAGGACTCACCAGGGTACTCCGGGATACCATTCTCTTCGCCATCAACAGTCATTCTCTACTCCTCGCTCTTGGCTTCTATGTTCTAACTTCTGAAATTTAGCTTTTAAATGTTTTGGCTCTAGTTATTCGTTTTAAACAATAGACTAAAAATCAGACGACGAATCCCCTCCAGCGTTTACGCCCTGGAGGGGATTGTCATCATTGCTCTCTGCGCCTTACCAACCCAACCGGTGAGGGCTGGGATGGTGTTGCAGTCTGGACTACTTGATGAAGTCCTTCATGCCTGGGTCAAGCTTCGTCGCACCGGAAGGTACGTGCTTGATCTCCACGCGCTCTGCATTGGACGGCAGCGGCTGACCGGAGTCCTCCGGCGGAGTTGCGTCTAGGACGGTGACCTCGCGGTCATCGCGGCCGGTGTTGTCACCAGTCTGCTCGGACGGTTCACCAGCGTTGTCACCGGTGGACTCACCATGGTCACCGCCACGGCCGTTGTCCTCGATGACCTCAGCGTTGTGGTCGCCATCGTGGCCACCATCATGTCCACCGTCACCGCTATTGCCACCATCAATGATGAGCTTGATGAGGCCCAGACCCGGGATGAGCAGCAGCCACCACGGCAGATCGGACTTCTTCGAGCTGCCATCGTTGTCGTCCTTATCCTTACCGTCGCCGTCATCCGGAGTCTCGGTCGTGGACTCAGACGGCTCGTCACCCGGCTTATTCGGAGTCGTTTCCTCACCCGGGTTATTCGGAGTGGTCTCCTCACCCGGCTGGTTCGG
>NZ_KV805148.1:0-57480 GCF_001811545.1 Corynebacterium sp. HMSC074A09
CGGTTTATCCACACGAAATGTCCCTTAAGCCCGCTTAAGAGGAAAGTTTTTGGTTCCCTGTGAATTATCGGTACCTAAGCCCCGTAACTTTGTTTAAGAGTCAGCAAAATGGGTGCGAATGACGCGAAAACAGCCGAGTTATCCACAGGCGGCTAGGTAGCCCTAGCGCGCGGTTGGTTCCCTCGCGCATGCTTCAGGCATGAGCACGTTTCACCTAGTTATCGCCGTTGGGGACTCCACACTGCGAGCAGAGGCAGCATCGACGGCCGCTGCCAGTACTGCGGAAGTGAGCACTGTGGAGGATCCGCGGGACTTCTCCCGGCTCCTGCCCAAGGCGGATGCCGTCTTGGCTGATTCGCTGACAGCTCGCCTGGTGGCGGGACATCCACGGGTGTACTTCGTGGCGCTCGACCCGGGGCCGATCGACTATGAAGCTGCACTATGCTGCCGGGCTACAGCTGCCTTTATCCTGCCTGCGCAATCCAAGGAACTCCTAGGGGCGCTCGCCACAGAATCCAGTCCCGAGACAACGGTGTCCACTGGCGTGACCGTAGCGGTGACCGGTTCCGCTGGTGGCTTGGGGGCCTCGACGGTGGCGGCGGCGCTGGCCCGTGAGGTGGGCGCGGACCTTCTGGTTGATGCGTGCCCCAATTCCGGAGGGCTCGACTTGCTCATCGGCATTGAAAACAAGCCCGGCGCGCGGTGGCCGGATCTCGCTGCGGGGACCGGTGCGGTTGATGCGGCAGACCTCGTCCGTGCATTGCCCACCACCCCAGATGGCATCGCGGTTCTCTCGGCTGCGAGGTCGGCCAGCGCAGAGGCGGTTGCGATGAGCACGACACGGCGCGCGGCCATTATGCAGGCCGCCTGCTTATACCCAGGGACCGTGGTTGTGGACTGCCCTCCGTGGGATATCCCCGATGCGGCGGATCACGTAGTGTTGCTGACCGCCGCAGAGGTGCGGGCGGCTGCCGCCTGCGCGCAGCTGGTAGCAGAGCTTCGCGCCCGGCCGCAGGACTGCTCCGTCGTCGTGCGCCACCGCCAGTGGGCAGGCCTCGATTCCAGCGACATTGCCACGGTCACCCATGCGGATCCCATCGCTGACCTGCCGACCATCCGTGGTCTGACCCGCACGGTAGAAACGAGTGGGTTGCCGCGGCAGCTGCCACGCGCCCTGACGCGGGTGGCCCGCCAGATTTGGGAGGCCGTGGCATGAGCCTGCTCGATACGATGCGCACCATCGTGGCCTCCGAGCCGCAGCTTGCCCACGATGCTCCGGCCTTGGCGCGGCGTATTCGTCAGGAAGCCGGCGTCATCAGCGATGTTGATGTGCTTGACCTCCTGCAGCGTCTGCGCCACGATTCCGTGGGGCTGGGGCTGCTGGAACCAGTGTTGTCGCTGCCAGGCCTTACCGATGTCGTTGTCAACGGCCCCGATTCCTGCTTCGTTGATTGCGGGCAGGGCCTGCAGCCGCGTGACATTGGCTTTAGCGATGATGTCGAGGTGCGCCAGCTTGCTACACGGCTGGCTGCGGTGGCGGGCGTGCGGCTTGATGACGCGCAGCCTTTTGCCGATGGGCGCCTGACCCGCCCCGATGGCACGAGAATCCGGCTCCACGCGCTACTTGCTCCTCCTTCGGCAAGTGGAACCTGCATCAGCCTCCGCGTGCTGCGCCAGGCGCAAACCAGCCTGGGGGAGTTGGTGGCCAATGGGAGCATTGACGCCAGCCTGGAGCATGTCTTGCGTGCCGTGGTTAACCAGCGGGCATCCTTCCTGGTCACTGGTGGGACTGGCTCCGGCAAGACGACGTTGCTCGCCGCCTTGCTGGGGTGCGTGCCCGCCACCGAGCGCTTGCTTATCATCGAGGACACCCCGGAGCTTTCGCCCAATCACCCGCACGCGGTGACCTTGGTCTCGCGCCGGGCTAATGCGGAAGGACGCGGCGAGATATCCATGTCGCTCCTGCTCCGCCAAGCGCTACGCATGCGCCCGGACCGCATCGTCGTCGGGGAGATCCGCGGCGCGGAGGTCGTGGAGTTGTTGGCTGCGCTCAACACCGGGCACGATGGTGGTGCGGGCACCGTGCACGCAAACTCTGTTGATGAAGTGCCCGCCCGGATGGAGGCACTCGCCGCTCTCGGCGGGCTCGACCGCGTAGCGCTGCATTCGCAGCTTGCGGCCGCAGTGCACGTGGTCCTCGGGATGGAGCGCACACCGCAGGGGCGTCGGCTAGCGCACCTCGGCGTGCTGGAGGGAAACCCGGTTACACCGCAGCTGGTGTGGACGGTCGAAGACGGCCCCCTTCCTGGGTTTGCGCAGCTGTGCTCGCGGCTGGGGGTGGAACCATGATGTGGCTATTCCTTGCAGCGGCGTGTTTGCTCTCACAGCCTGCTTCGGTGACGCGGCTGGAATCGCCGAAGCCTCGCTCGCTGGCACCCGGGGCGCTCTTCCTCGGGGTCGGGTGCTGTGTCTTCTTCGGAAGGCCGACGGTTGTGGTGGCGGCCGGCTGCATCCTGGCCTGTGCGTTGTGGTTTGCCAACGACCTTGCGGCTTCCCGGCGCGAGCGCCGCGGCGCAGAAGCGCTCGCCTCCTACTTTGGCTCTGTTGCGGCCGAACTGCGGGCGGGATCGACGACGGCGGGCGCGCTTCGCCGGGGCGCCGACGCTCTTCCAGACTCCACCCCGGAGAATCTCCGTGCCGTGTTGAGCACGGCAGCGGGCCTCGCGGCGCAGGGCGGGGAACCCGCAGTCGCTCTCACCGCGCCGGAGGTTAGGCGCTACGCGGCGTTGCTCACGCTCTCCGGACGCCATGGCGTGGCCTTGGCGAACCTCATTGAGCAGGCCCAAAGCCAGCTGGATACCTCGCGCCGTCACGCCGGTGAGACCGCCGCCTCTCTGCAGGGGCCGCAGGCCACCGCGGTAATCCTGGCGTGCTTGCCGCTGGCGGGCATCCTCATGGGCGGGGCGATGGGCGCGAATTCTTTGGGGTTCTTGCTCAGCGGTGGTCTCGGGGGCCTGCTTCTCGACGTCGGCGTGGCACTCGTGTGCGCCGGATTCATCTGGTCGCGCTTGATATTGCGGAAGGTGGCGCAGTGATGGTCTTGACGTATATCTCCGCTGCACTCATGGCCGCGACACTCGCTGTTACCTCTGCTGCACCGTCTGGACGAATAGCCCAGTCGGGGTCGCGGACACCGCGCCCGAAGACGCCGCGCGATGGCCCAGCGGCAGAATACGGCCCGCTCGATGCGGCAAGCGACTTGGAGCTTTTTGCTGCTTGCCTAGAGGCTGGTCTCTCCACGCGCAGCGCGGTGCTAGCAGTCGCTGAAGCCTCACCACACTGGTCGGAGGCGGCGGCGCTCATCGGGGTGGGGGTTCCCATGAGTACGGCATGGTCGGCGTTGGCCAGTCAGCCGCATTTGGAAGAACTGGTGCGGCTTACGCAGCTATCGGGTGAATCGGGCGCGGCCATGGCGACTGGGTGCCACCGTTTGGTGGCGCAGCTGCGTGCCGAAGCCTCGGCACAAGCTACCGCGCGGGCGGAACGCGCTGGCGTGTTCATCGCAGCACCGCTGGCGGTGTGCTTCCTTCCCGCATTCCTAGTCCTTGGGTTGATACCTGTCCTCATCAGCTTGGGGCAGCAACTCTTCTAAATCAGCACATACAACTAACCACTCACCAACTCAGTACACATAACTGACACAAACAAGGGAAAAGAAAGCTAGGTACATCATGCAGAAAAAGGTAAACTACCAGTCACTATTAGGAAATGATGATGGTATGTCCACGATTGAATATGCCATGGGTAGTTTGGCCGCGGCAGCGCTTGCCGCGGTCCTCTATGCCGTGGTCAATGGTGGCGAAGTTACCAGCGCCATCACGTCCATCATCACCGACGCCCTGTCCAACTCCCCAGGCTAATGCGCGCGCTTGATGACGCCGGCTCCGTCACCATCGAGGCGGCATTGTCGCTGTCCGCGCTCGTCATCGTTGCCGCGGGAATCGTGGGTGGCATCGCCACGTTGTCGGCCCACCTCGCTGCCGTTGACGCCGCGGGTGCTGCAGCTCGCTCTGCCGCCATCGGGGTGGACTATCACCGCGATGGAGTGACAGTCAGCTTAAGCGAAAGCTCCGGTCTCATCACTGCTGAGGCCGCTGTGCCGGCACCCTTAGGGACCATGCGCGCGCAGGCGGTGTTTCCCGCGGAGATGGGTTCCGGTGGGGACGCGAAGGCGCGGCCATGAGGCGTCGTCAGCGCAGATGGGCGAGACTCCTAGCGGGTGAGGACGGCTATGCCACCGTTGTTACCGTCGGGATCATCGCCGCAGTCGCGTCGCTGCTGCTCGCGGTGGCGGCAGTCGGCTCGGTTGTGGTGGCGCGGCACGAAGCGCAGGTAGCGGCGGACCTCGCCGCGGTCTCGGGGGCGTGGGAGGTGGCCAAAGGCAGGGACGCCTGCACGAAGGCTGAGGAGGTTGCCGCGCTAAACGGCGCGAATCTCGACTCTTGCGTCATCGATGATCGCGATGTTGAGGTCACCGCCCGGCTGCGGGGGCGCACCGCTATTGCCCGCGCTGGTCCGGTCTAAGAGGTCATGGTGACCAGCGCGCCGAGGAGGGCTATAGCGCCTGCCTTGTCCAGTGGGTTGTTGCCGTTGCCGCATTTGGGGGATTGCACGCACGACGGGCAGCCGGACTCGCAGGGGCAGGAGCGCACGGCCTCAAAGGTGGCCTTGATCCACTCGGGGAATCGGCGGAAACCTTCCTCGGCGAAGCCGGCGCCGCCGGGGTGGCCGTCGTAGACGAAGACCGTGGGCAAGCCCGTATCGGCGTGCTGCGCGGTGGACACGCCGCCGATGTCCCAGCGGTCGCAGGTGGCAATGAGCGGCAGCAACCCAATGGCGGCGTGCTCGGCCGCATGGAGGGTGCCCGGGGTGCGCCCGGCGGTGACTCCCATCGCTGCGAGTGCCAGCGGATCGATGGTGTAGGCCACCGCTCGGGTCACCAGGCGCTGCTCCGGCAGGTCAAGGGGGATATCCTCGCCCACGGAGCCATCGGGAAGCCGCACCTGGTAGCCGGTGACCTTGTCGGTCACCTCAACCTCCAAGCTGGCCACCCACAGGCCGGGGGCGTAGTTCACCAGGTCATCGGCTTCGCGCAGGATGCGGATATCCGTCGTGGACTTCGGCTGCGTGGTGTAGTCCGGGGCCTTTGGCACGGCGAGGGCCACGCCCGGCTCGGCGGACGCCGAACCATCGCCTCCGCCGAGGTGAAGTTCCTCGATGACGAAGCTCTCCCCACGGTGCAGATACACCGCGCCGGGATGCACCTGGCTGACCGCGCGCGCGGAATCGATGGTGCCCAGCAGGCGGCCATCGGAGGAATCCACAATCATGACCTCCTCACCTGAACCGCCGCGCAGCGAGACGGCCGTGTGCGCGGTCTCCGGGGTGAGCTCGCTGGAGCCAGCCGGCAGGGGAGCGGCGAACCAGCCCTGCGGGCGCCGGCGCAGCAGGCCCTGCTGGGCTAGGTCGTGGACCACGGCTTCGGCGCGGAAGGCGGCTACGTCGGCATCTGTCAGCGGCTTCTCCACCGCCGCGCAGTACACGTGCCCGGCCAGGATGTAGGGGTTGGCGGGGTTGAACACGCTGGCCTCCACCGGTCGGCCCAACAATGCCTCTGGGTGGTGAACCAGGTAGGTGTCCATCGGTTCATCGCGGGCCACCAACACCACCAGCGAGCCCTGGCCGCGGCGGCCCGCGCGTCCGGCCTGCTGCCAAAAACTAGCGACGGTACCTGGGAACCCAGCGGTGACCACGGCATCGAGCCCGCCGACGTCGATGCCCAGCTCCAAAGCCGAGGTGGTGGCCACGCCGAGCAGGGAGCCATCGTCCAGCGCCTGTTCCAGCGCGCGGCGGTCCTCGGCCAGATACCCCGCGCGGTAGGCGGCAATCCGGCGTGCAAAATCCGGCCGGCCCAGCCTCCCGGAGAGCTCTTCTGCTGCCCGCAGCGCGGTGGTCTCTGCCGCGCGCCGCGAGCGCACAAAGGTCAACGTTCGAGCACCTTGCGCCACGAGCGCGGCCATCATCCAGGCCGCTTCCGTCGTGGCGGCGCGGCGCACAGGAGCGCCGTTTTGTCCCTCGATACCCTCCATGAAGCCCGGCTCCCACAGCGCGACCGTCCGCGCACCCGTCGGCGCGCCATCCTCGGTTACAGGGAGAAACTCGCGCCCCGTCAGCCGCGCGGCATGCCGGGCGGGATCCCGCATGGTCGCCGAAGCCGCAATAACCACCGGCCGCGAACCGTAGTGTGCGCACAGCCGCAGCAAACGCCGCACCACGAGTGCCACGTTCGCCCCGAAAACCCCGCGGTAGGCATGCGCCTCATCAATCACGATGAACTTCAAGTGCCGCAGCACCCGCGCCCACCGCTGGTGCGCGCCCAGCAGAGAAGAATGAATCATGTCCGGGTTGGAAAAGATGAACCGCGCCTGATCGCGGATGCCGGCGCGCGCTTCGGTGGGGGTATCGCCGTCGTAGGGGGCGGGGTGGACGTCGTGAAGCGCAGCGATGCTCTGCGTGAGCTCGAGCACCGTGCGCAGCTGGTCCGACCCCAGCGCCTTCGTCGGCGTGATGTAGAGCGCGCACGCGGTCGGGTCCTCCGCCAGGCGGGACAGGATGGGCAGACGATAACCCAGGGACTTTCCGGAACTCGTGCCGGTGGAGACCACCACGTCGCGCCCCTCCCACGCGGCCTGTGCCACGGCGACCTGGTGGGCATAGAGCTTGGCGACGCCTTGCTCCTCCAACGCCGACCGCAACTCCGGCAGCACCCACTCTGGCCACTCGGCATAGCTCGCTGGCTGGGCGGGCAGGGTAGTGGAGTGTGTTAGCTCGGACTCGGGGAAACGCTCAACGAGGTGCTCGACGAGCTCCTCACCCAGAGGGTTCTCACTCACGCTTGCCTCCACTAATCTGCTGCAGGTGTCCAAACGTGGCACACTAGTGCACTAGTTTGCATTAATTTATTTCCGCAAAGGACAACTCATCATGGCATACGGTACCGTCAAGTTCTTCAACGCCGAAAAAGGCTACGGCTTCATTGAGCAGGAGGACGGCTCCGGCGACATCTTCGTGCACTACACCGAAATCCAAGGAACCGGCTTCCGTACCCTCGAAGACAATCAGCGCGTCTCCTTTGAGATTGGGGAAGACGCTAAAGGCCAGCAGGCCACCAACGTCGAGGTGGTCTAGGGGGATTCGGCGTAGCCGCGCCGGGTATCCCACCATTCCAGCAGCTTATTCTGCCCCTTTTGCAGGCCGAAGCCGATGATGACGGCGGCGATGATGGAAATGAGCATGGCTATCGCGGGTGAGCCGGAGAAGGCCACGCCGCCGAGGTAGCCAATGGCTAGCGCCTGCGCCACCCACAACAGAACACCGAAGGTGTCGAAGAAGAAAAACAACGGCCAGGGGTAGCGCATGGAGCCCAGCAGAATCGTCATAAACAGGCGGGCCGAGGGGATGAAGCGCGCGATGATGATGGCCGCGCCGCCGCTGCGCCGAATATTACGCTTGACCCACGTTAAGGCGTCATAAGCCTTCGTTCCCTTTTGGGCTCTATTAATAAGGGCGATGAGCCGCGTTCCCAGGAGGAAGCACAAGTTATCCCCCAAAATTGCGGCAACCATGGCGACGAAAAACATGGTGGGAAGATGGGGAAAACCTTGGGAGCCAGACCAGGCGCCCACCATGTTGAGGGGAACCTCCGAAGGCAAAACGGGGAAGAAGCAGTCGAGGAAAATCAGTGAACCCACCAGCGGATAAATCCACTGTGTGGCCATGATGACCT
This sequence comes from Corynebacterium sp. HMSC074A09, assembly GCF_001811545.1. NCBI lineage: Bacteria > Bacillati > Actinomycetota > Actinomycetes > Mycobacteriales > Corynebacteriaceae > Corynebacterium > Corynebacterium sp. HMSC074A09. The sequence continues at coordinate 7,847 of NZ_KV805148.1, forward strand.
CGAACCATGCAGTAATAGACGCAATCACGCTGTCTCCCAGTTGTGTGCTGTGAGGCGAATCCTCGGACGGCCAGTATAGACCCCCGGTTGTGTGGACGTGAACTGGCCTGAATAACTAGAGTAAGCCTCTATCTGTGTACTCTAGGGGCAATTGCCCAGCAGAGGACTAGCCATCGGAAGGGATGAAGTCGAAGTGGCAGAAGCTACCGGCCCGGGGAAGACCCTGGTCATCGTCGAGTCAGCAACCAAGGCGAAGAAGATTCAGCCTTACCTCGGCGATAAGTACATTGTTGAGGCCTCCGTCGGCCACATCCGGGACCTTCCCCGCGGCGCCGCCGACGTCCCCGCCAAATATAAGAAGGAATCCTGGGCGCGCCTCGGTGTTAACCCGGAGGATAACTTCACCCCGCTGTACGTCATCAGCCAGGACAAGAAGAAGAAGGTCGCTGACCTCAAGGCCAAGCTGAAGCAGTGCGACCAGCTCTACCTCGCAACAGACCCCGACCGCGAGGGCGAGGCCATTGCCTGGCACCTGCTGGAAGTACTCAAGCCCAAGGTGCCGGTGCGCCGAATGGTCTTCAACGAGATCACCAAGTCCGCCATCCTGGAGGCCGCGGAAAACACCCGTGAACTCGATGAAAACCTCATCGACGCCCAGGAAACCCGCCGCATCCTGGACCGCCTCTACGGCTACGAGGTCTCCCCGGTGCTGTGGAAGAAGGTCATGCCGCGCCTATCGGCTGGCCGCGTGCAGTCGGTAGCTACCCGCGTCATCGTCGAGCGCGAGCGCGAGCGCATGGCATTCATCCCCGCCGAGTACTGGGATCTCACGGCAACGCTGAAATCCACGCCGGATTTCGATGCGCGCCTGAGTGCCCTCGATGGCAAGCGCGTGGCCGCGGGCCGCGACTTCAACGATAGGGGTCAGCTGAAGAGCGACGAGGTGGTCGTCGTCAAGCAGGCCCAGGCGGAGCAGCTGGCCAGCGCGCTGGAGGGCTCCACCATGACCGTGGCTAGTGTCGAGCACAAGCCTTATTCGCGCAAGCCTTCCGCGCCGTTTATGACGTCGACGCTGCAGCAGGAGGCTGGCCGCCGCCTGCACTACACCTCGGAGCGCACGATGCGCATTGCGCAGCGCCTCTACGAGAACGGTCACATCACCTATATGCGTACCGACTCGACCTCCCTGTCCAAACAGGGCCTGGACGCTGCGCGTGAGGCTGCCTCCTCCATCTTCGGCGCGGAGTTCGTCTCAGATGGACCGCGCCGGTATGACCGCAAGGTGAAGAATTCCCAGGAGGCCCACGAGGCCATCCGTCCCGCCGGCGAGCGTTTTGCCACCCCGGGCCAGCTGGCCGGGCAGCTCGACGCCGAGGAATACAAGCTTTATGAGCTGATTTGGAAGCGCACCGTGGCCTGCCAGATGGCAGATGCCAAGGGAACCTCGATGAAGGTGACCGCAGCTGTCAACGCCGGCGGCCACGACGCTGACTTCTCCGCAACCGGCCGCACGATTACCTTCCCGGGCTTCCTCAAGGCCTACGAGGACGTCGCGGCGAAGGGCTCGAAGGAAGAGTCGCGCCTGCCGCACCTCAATGAGGGCGACACGCTGAAGACCGCTGCGGTTACTGCCGACGGCCACTCCACCAACCCGCCGGCGCGCTATACCGAGGCCAGCTTGGTCAAGAAGATGGAAGATTTGGGCATTGGGCGCCCGTCGACGTACGCCTCCATCATCAAGACCATCCAGGACCGCGGCTACGTGCTCTCCCGCGGCAACGCGCTGGTGCCCTCGTGGGTTGCCTTCGCGGTCGTTGGCCTGTTGGAGAATAACTTCACTGAGCTGGTGGATTATGACTTCACCTCCTCCATGGAGGATGAGCTCGATGCTATTGCCGCCGGTTCGGAGAACGGCACGGATTGGCTGAATAACTTCTACTTCGGCAACACGGAGGCCGGCGAGCGCAAGGCCGCATCCATCGCGCGCCACGGCGGCCTGAAGTCCTTGGTGGACATCAACCTGGAGGCCATCGATGCCCGCCAGGTCAACTCCCTGCGCCTGTACACCGACGCGGAAGGCCGCGATGTCTTCGTGCGCGTGGGCCGCTACGGTCCGTATATCGAACGCGCCGTGGGCACCAACGAGGACGGCACGGTGGAGTACCAGCGCGCCAACCTCTCGGAGACGGTCACCCCGGATGAGCTCAACGAGGCTTTGGCAGAGAAGCTCTTTGCCACCCCGCAGGGTGGGCGCGAGTTGGGACAGAACCCAGAGAACGGACGCACCATCGTGGCCAAGGAGGGTCGTTTCGGCCCGTACGTGACCGAGCTGGTGCGTGACGACGAGCGCGAGAAAGCCGAGGCCGAAGCCGAGGAGATCGTTAAAGAGGAGCGCGCCGCCGAGGACGCCCAGCGCGCGGCCGAGGGCAAGCGCGCCAAGAATTGGGAGACCAAGACTGCGGCGAAGCAGAAGGAAAAGCGCATTGCTGAGTACGTCGAGGAGAAGCTGAAGCCGGGCACCGCCTCGCTCTTTGCTTCGATGGAGCCGTCCAGCGTCACCTTGGAGGAAGCGCTGAAGCTGCTGAGCCTGCCGCGCGAGGTGGGCGTGGACCCCTCAGACGGCGAGGTCATCACCGCGCAGAACGGCCGCTATGGCCCGTACCTGAAGAAGGGCAAGGATTCCCGTTCCTTGGCCAAGGAGGAGCAGATCTTCTCCATCACCCTGGACGAGGCGCGCCGCATCTACGCGGAGCCGAAGCGCCGCGGCCGCGCGGCCGCACAGCCGCCGATTAAGCAGCTGGGTGACAACGACGTCTCCGGCAAGCCGATGACGGTCAAGGACGGCCGCTTTGGCCCGTACGTCACTGACGGCACGACGAATGCCTCGCTGCGCCGCGGTGACGATCCGGAGCAGCTTACCGACGCCCGCGCGAACGAGCTCCTCTCCGAGCGCCGCGCCAAGGACGCAGCGAACGGTGGGGCGAAGAAGTCGACGAAGAAGAGCACTAAGAAGTCGACCAAGAAATCGACCAAGAAGGCCACGAAGAAGTCGAGCAAGAAGGCGACGAAGAAGCCTTCACCGGGCACGAAGAACGTGGTCAAGGCCGGATCGCGCAGGAAGTAGCAGGACATGAAGACCAGCTTCGCCCGCGACATGCTGGACCGCACCCAAGAGGGCACCGAGGCTCTCCTGCGCGCGGTGGGCCCGGCCTTTGCTGGCCGCGATCACCTCACCCTCGGCGCGCTCGCCGCGGGGGAGACTGCAGTCTGGTCACGCCTGTTTAACTGGCGCATGCTCGGCACGGCCACGACCGCCGCTGTACCCGTGCTGTTGGCCCTGCGCCCAGACTGCGCACCGGAGACCCGCGTGGGGCTTATCGCCGCTTCGCTTGGCCAGGCCGCCAAGCGCGGCGCACCAACGACGTTCGGCGTGACGTGCGTGAGCGTGCAATACGCATCCTTCGCGTGGGCGCTGCGCGGTGCGCGCAATGATGCGCTGGGTTGGGGCCTGCGCGCCGGCGCGTGGGCCGCGGGCAGTGCACTGTCCCGTACTCGCTGCGAGCGCCGCGCCACGGCTATCGCCGGAATCCCGGCGGCTGCGCTCTCCGCGCTAGCTGGTGACCCAGCCCTGCGCGCTGCTGAATCTACGCAGGGGCTGAGCCACGGTGCTAACCTGCTTCTGGCCTCTGAGGCGCTGACGGTCCTGAACCCGGCTGAACAGCGCCAGGATGCGGGCCTGCGTGGCCGGGTTCTGGATGCGGCGCAGTCGGCGGCACAGACGGTAGGCCTGGTGCTGCTGGTGGATGGGCTGGCGCGGAAGGGCCGCGGTTAGGCGCAGCACCTAATTCCGGGCGCATCGTCTTGCCATAGGACAAGCGTCGGTGTACCCATTCGAAGGGCCCGGGCTTGCCCGCGGCCTCGAGCGCGCAGGCGATGAGGAGCGTTGCTAGCCATACGCCGGTGGCTAGCGCTGCCTGGCCCGCGGCGCTGAGCTCCGGGCCAATGTTGAGGGTAAAGGGGTAGACCAGCGCCAGGAAGAACACGGACTGCAGCACGTAGCCGGTCATGGAACGCTTGCCCAGCGCAATCAGCGGCCACAGGAACCAGGGGCGCGCACCACGGCGCTGCAGGGGTTCTAGGGCGAGTGTTGCCCCCGCCACGATGCCCGGCCCGGTGAGCATGCCGATGCAGCTATTCGCCGCGTTGAGGGGTTCCGCTAGAGCTGGGTCCAGCACCCCAATCGTCGACAAGCCCCAGGGCAGGCCGAGGAAAAGGATGATGGCTAGGGCCAAAATGGTCCACGCCCACAGCTCGCGCCGATGGCCCCCGGCCAAGGTTCCGCGGCGCGCCCACACGAAACCTACGAGCATCACCGGAAGGACCAAGGCTCCCGTCAGGGGAACGGAAAAAGCTTGGGCGCCGACCATGATGGCCTGCTCACCCAGCAGCTCCCAGTAGGATTCGGCGGCGGTGAAGCCGCTGAGATCAAACTCCGACGTATCGACAAGCGCGGCCCCAACGCCCATTCCGATACCCGCCACAACCAGCAGCGCACAGAACCCGTAGGCCACGCGCATGAGGAGCTTGTCGGTTAAAGTAAGCAGCAACGCAATGAGCATGCCCATCGCGCCGTAGAGCAGCATGATGTCGCCGGAAAAGAGGAAGAGGCAGTGCAGGGCACCGAATAAAGCAAGAAAGCCATAGCGCTTTGCCAACACGGCCTGCGCGCGCCGCAGTGGGAAGCCGCGTCGCCACAAGCTCATTGCGATAAGCCCCACGCCAAAGCCGAGAAGCGTGGAGAACATCGGCAGGCCGCGCACATGCACGAACATGGCGGAAAAGACCACATAGACTTCGTCAACGAGGGTATCGACGCCGCCGAAATAGGCATCGGGGCCATCGCCGTCGTTCATAATCCACGCGGTGCAGACATTAGCCAGCGCGATGCCCAGCAGGGCCATGCCGCGGGCGACGTCGGGGACGAGAAGACGAGGACTCGAATACTGGCGTGGCGGATGGGGCTGGTGGGGCTGATGAGGCATGGCCCCAAGCTACCAGAAGCACAAAAACTTATTTATCCGAGAGCGCGTTCCGCCAAGGTCGGGCGAATCGGGCGCGCCAGCTGCGTCATGCGGCGGCGCCCGCGCAGCTCAATAGACTTCATCAGCGTCCAGCGCGCTTGCTCCGCCTCGTTGGCGCCGCGCAGCGTGGCGGAGTTGGTGAGCACCTGGCCCGGGGTGTCCTTGGCCAGTTCGGTGAGACGGGCGGCTTCGTTGACGGCATCACCAATGACCGTGTATTCAAAGCGATCCGCACCACCAATGTGTCCGGCCACCACGTGGCCCGCGGCCACGCCGATGCCGGCCTGCAGCCGCAACCCGCGCAGTTCCTGGCGAAGCTCGCGGGCGGCCTGCAAAGCCATGGAGTTCGCGTCGTAGACCGTCAGCGGGGCACCGAAGACGGCCAGGGCGGCATCACCCTGGAATTTGTTGATGATGCCCTTGTTCCGGTGCACCACCTCAACGACGTGCTCAAAGAACTTGTTGAGCTCCTCCACCACTTCTTCCGGGGTGTGGTTGACGGCGAAGGTGGTGGAGCCGATGACGTCGATAAACAGCACCGCCACCTTGCGGTCCTCGCCGCCCAGCTCCGGGCGTTCCTCCAGGGCGCGCTGGGCCACCTCGGCGCCGACATAGCGGCCGAAAATATCGCGCACGCGCTGGCGCTCGCGCAGGCCGCGCATCATCTCGTTAAAACCGGCCTGAAGAACGCCGAGCTCGGAGCCGTCGTAGATGTCCACCTGGACGTCACTCTCGCCGCGGCGCACGCGGTTGATGGCGTCCTGCAGCTCAATGATGGGATCGACCACGCTCATCATCGCGAACATGGTTCCCATGAGCCCGGTGCCCAGCGCGGTAACGGTCAGCGCGACGATAGCCGGCATGATGTCTGAGGTCTCAGGGCTAAACAGACCCGCCTGCTGGCCCATGAGGACAAGCACGATGCCAATGAGCGGGATGCCGGAGGTCATCATCCAGGTGGAAAGCAGGCGGTACTTAATCGGCGGCTCCAAGGTGGAATCCTCAAAGCGCCGCGCCACGGCCTCCGCAGCCACGGGGCGCACGAGGCGCTCCGCCTGCAAGTACGTCAACAGCACGATGAGGCCGCCGGCCAATGCAGCAGAAACACCGACTACCACGGCCAGCCGCGCCGAGTGCTGGCCTGCCAGCACCACCGCCAAGATGATGCCCAGCAGCCACACGCCCGCGGCCACACCGGCCTGGTAGAGCGGGATGCGCAGGACCAGGTTACGCACCATATTGGGGTCATGGTCATCGGGGCTGCGCTGCCAGTCCAATACCGGTCTGAACAGCCGAAGTGTTACCGCTATGCCGATGATGACCGCAAAGGTCACGAACAGCGTGCCGTAGGTCCACAGGTGGGGCGTGTGAGCGATGAAATCGGAGATCTCCGGCATGGGGAGAAAGAAGACCACGAAGGTCATGATCGCAATGGCGCCGATGATGTTGGCTCCAAGGACGAGCGCGGCGTACATCGGCCATTGAGTACCCCATAACCAGCGGGCGCCACGCATCAGTCTGTTCATGATTAACAACTCTAGTTATCCCAGTAGGCTAGGGCGAGTGAACACCTCCAGCGTTGCCGAAAGGCTTGCCGACGCCCCCTCCGTCTCCCACACCATCCTCAGTGCTGCTCGCGCGGCTCGCGGTGAGGGCGACTCGCGAGCGATGAGCCACTCCTGGCTTTTTACCGGCCCTCCCGGTGCCGGCCGTTCGCTGGCCGCGCAGTGCTTTGCCGCGGCGCTCATGTGTACGTCCGCCGATGAGAACGGCAACCCCGGCTGCGGGCGCTGCCCCTCCTGTCAAAGCGTCCTGGACAATCAAGAGCACACCGACTTGGTCTACGTGGATCCGCAGGAGCAGTTCATCACCGTGGGCGAGGCCCGTGAGGTCATCGGGCGCGCCGCCAGCCTGCCGAGCGTGGCGCCGTGGCGCGTGGTCATCTTCAACAAGGCCGACCGCCTGCGCAATGAGGCCGCCAACGCGCTGCTCAAAACCGTGGAGGAGCCCCCGGAGCGCACCGTCATCATCATGGTGGCGCCCTCGGAGGATCCGGAGGACTTCTCGGTCACGCTGCGCTCGCGCTGCCGTCACCTTTATATTCCGGCGCCGAGCGTGGAGGGCGTCGTCAAGCAGCTCGTCGCCGAAGGTGCCAGCGAGGATGACGCGCGTCTGGCCGCCGTGACCACCCTGCGCCACGTGGGGCGTGCGCGACACCTGGTCAACGAACCCGCCGCGCAGAAGCGCCGCGCCATGGCCATCAACCTGGCCGAGGATGTCTTCCACGGCTCCCAGGCCTTTCAATCCGTTACTGCGCTGCTGAAATTCATTGAGAAGGAAGCCAAGGACTCCCACGCGGCGGCGGAGGAGGCGGAGCGCTCCAAGATTGAACAATCCTTCGGCGTCGGCGCTAAGGGCAAGGGCGCGACGAAGGCGCAGCGCGACGCCCGCAGTGCCCTGAAGGATATGGAAGAGCTCCACAAGAAGCGCGCTAAACGACGCATCTCCGACGGCCTCGACATCGCCCTCGTGGATCTCGCCGGTATTTACCGCGATGCGCTCATGCTCAAAGTCGGCGCTGAGGTGGAGATGACCCACCCGGATTTCGCGGGCCTAGCGGGCGAACTTGCCCAGCGTGTCAGCGAAGATGGCTTGCTGGCTGCTCAGTCCGCCATCCGCACCTGCCGCGAGCAGCTGCCGCAGAACGTCACCCCGCAGGTGGCTTTCGACGGCATGGTGGGCCGCCTGCGCCTGGCCTGCGGTGCGCGTTAACCTGCAGCAAGTGCTGTGCGTGCCCCACATCAAGAAGCCCGATTTCTTTCTCAGCCCCGGCCTAGGCTAAACTCTCACGCGGTGCATATACACACTGCACCGTGCCGCCTTAGCTCAGTCGGTAGAGCATCTCACTCGTAATGAGAAGGTCGCGAGTTCGATTCTCGCAGGCGGCTCCACATTAAATCCCCCGTGACCAGCATGAATGGTTGCGGGGGATTGTTTCATTCAGCGAAATACCGGCCTCCGTGGCTACATTTTGGCTACACTCCCAGACAACTGACGCTATCGTGAAGGGTGTTAAGCGCTTCTCCAACTTGGTTCAGGTCATCTGGAAACAGGTCTGCATAGACGTTCAGAGTGACCGCTGCAGACTCATGCCCAAGGAGACCTTGGACGGCCTTCACGTTGGCCCCAACACTGATAGCGAAGCTCGCGCAAGTGTGCCGAAGCCCATGGGGTAGGACTGCAGGAAATTCCCCCGGCCTCCCCTCGTCCTGCCACTTCTTCGCTGCTGCCTCAACACTTGGTTTAAACACCCGGGTGCGATAGTTCCCCACATCGAGGCGTTGCCCTTCCGCTGATAGGAACAGAGGGCTGTCTGACGGCCTCGACCCAATAAGGTCAATCAACTTTCGGCAAAGGAACTCAGGAACTGGTACCCGCCGATTCTCGTAGGTCTTCGTAGGGCCAACGACCCCATAGTCTTTCACGGACTTATCGACATGTAGTCGCCGTGAAACTGGATCGAAGTCTCCAACATCTAGTGCTGCTATCTCGCTGATGCGCGGCCCGCAATACGCCATTGTGTAGATGATGGCTTTCTCGTTGTCGGTGTTCTGCACCTGGGCAAGAGTCTCGACTTGCTCGGGCGTGAGATAAGCGCGGCGCGGGCTGCTTTCCCGTTTAACGGAGATTTTTTGGACTGGGTTCGCTGGAATCATCTTCGCCTCAACAGCGGTCTCGCAGAGCGCTCGAAGGACATAGACCGCACGAAGGATTGTGTCCCGCTTCTTGCCTTCGGATTGCATGTCAGCGACCCACTGGCGCACGTCTGGAGCTGTGATGCGGTTGACTGGCCATTCTCCCCAGCGTGGGGCTATGTGAACGTTGTAGGCCGAAAGATTGGTTCGTTTAGTGCGTGGGGCTAGAGCATCCTGGGAGGGGAGCCATAGTGAGTGGATCTCGGAGATTGTGGCGCGGCCCGCTTGGGGGTGAATGAAGGTTCCGGTGCTCTTGGTTCGTTCAACTTCGTCAGCGAACTTTTGGGCATCCTTCTTCCTTTTGAATCCGCGCTTCTTTGTCAGTTTTCGGTCTGGGGTGCGGTATTGCACCATGTACCGCATTGCGCGCTTTTTGGCCTTCTCGTCGCCTTCTTTGTACTTGAGGTAGTACGTCTCAATGTTTGCCATCTTGGTCATACTCCACTACGTGCTCGTCCTGAATCACGCCGCCGAGCTCTACGATCCAGGCTTCGACCTTCGCCAATTCAGCTTGCTTCTTCTGCATTCGATTGATGTACAGCTCTATAGCTTGCTGCTTTGATGTTTCGTCGCCCAGGACCTCGAACATCTCGAATGGGCCTCGAATCTCTCGTATTTCGTTTAAGACCTTTCGCATGTGACGAACGGCGCTTAATAGGCGTTGTTCCCTGCCTAGTTCTCGCTCGTTGCGAAGGTCTAGAGGTCCTTGTCCCCAATCTAGTTCCGACCTGTATTCGCGGCGCCCCTCGACCTCTCCTAGTTCCTCGCCGGTCTCTGGGGAGAGTACGGGGTTGAAGCCGTCTGGGAGTGTTTGACGTTCGCCGGTTATCCACATCAGCGCGTCTAGTTGGTTCACTTCTCCGGTAGCTGGGAGAAGGTTGAGGCGCCCGTCTGGGAGCTCAGGGAGTAGTAGGGAAACTGGGGGCACCCCCAGGGCCGCCGCGAGGGTTAGCCAGTCTGCAACCGAAATGGTTTTGCGTACTCCGCGCCGGTATTCGGATATCGCTGTTCGTGATAGCGGGTTTCCTAGTTTCTCAGTCCTTTCAGCGATCCAGCGGTCTGACTTTCCTTTGCGTGCTTTTTCTATTGCTTGTCCTATGTTCGCGATTATCTCTTTTTGCCACTCTTTTGACTGCATGCCAGTCACATTAGTGAGTTGTTGACAATTTTTCCAACACACTGTAAGACTAAGTGTATAGCAGTCAATACTGCTAGATTTTGACCGATATTCAGTCACTAAGGAGAAGTCATGACTGATTACACACCTGAGGATATGGCGCGCCTCTTCCCGAACACCACCCGGCAAACCTGGGCTCAAATGCGATACCGGGGAAATGGCCCGAAGTACTACAAGGTCGGCCGCAAGGTGTTTTACCGCCCCCAGGACGTTGAGGCCTGGAAGGAATCTCAGCTTCGCACCCGTACAGACGAACTCCCCAGGGAGGTGGCATAAGTGAGGAAGCACTACCTCCCCCAGGACTCGCTCGCTTATCTCGCTGACAGTGTGCTCGCTTCGCTCGACGCCGCTAACGCGGAGATTCAAGACGTCGACGGTCGTTGCCCAGAGTTCAACGAGCTACCTGACAACCTGCAGAACGCGATCTACATCCTCGACAGCATTCGCGAAGCAATCCGCCGTGAGGCGATGCATCACAACGTGCACCGCGCCACTCACTACAGCAACGGTCTTCCTGTTCGCCTGCACTACAAGGGCGAAGTCGTTACCGACCCGGAGGGCATGGCCTACCGCCCGGACAACATCACGACGATGCACCCCGGTGGCACGCCTGACGTTGCTATCCCGAATCAGAACTACGCCGCTTAAGGAGAAGGAATGTCCATGAAAAACGAGAAACCCCTCGCCGGTGCTGGGAACACCAACGAGGGAAACAACGAGACTGGTAAGAACTCGAATACACGTGAGTCTAGCAGCCATGAACTTCGCAGGGCTATCCGCAAGGTTGAGGCCGCAATCGCGAACAACAACCAGATTCTTCGTCGCATCAACGAGAAATCTATGACCGCCACCCCGGAGGTGTTTCGCGCCCTGGACGCGAAGTTCGGTGCGGTTCAGAAAGAAAACACCGCGCTGAATAAGCAGCTTCGCGCCCTCGTTGAAGAGTGCTACGAAGCTAGCCAACGTGAATGGCGTGCCGCGAGGAAGTACCGGGAAGAAGAGAAGCGTCATGAGGCCCGCATGCGTGAAGAGATCACTCGAATCACAGGGCAAGACGACTTGTCACCAATTGACCTGAAATACGAGATTGTCGAACGCTACCGCTCCGGTGGCGACTACATGACCATCCTCGACGCGATGAAAGCTGTTGACGACCTCAACCTAAAGCGCGCAGGTCTCAGCTCCTGGGGAGAAGGTGACGACGAGTGCTTCTGACAGACCTTCTCGACCAGGCCGGCGCCATCCTTGTTGCCGACGCCGAAGGCCTACTCCAACACCTCGACCTTGCGAAGGAGGCCAACTATGGCAGGTAAGAAGCGAACCGACATCGAAGAGTTCACCCTACGTCTTGAGCAAGACATCAACGAGCGCATCGCTCCAATCGAGGAGGAATACGCCGAAGAGCGCAAGAGGCTCGTCCGCGAAAACCGGCACAAAGACCTCGCAGTTTTCGACGCCCTAGAAGAGCTAGAAGACATCGCGAGTACTTGCTCCGACGAGTTTGCTTCCGGCTCCATTCGGGAGGTGATCGAAGCCCTTGAAGCTGTCTTCTAGGCCGGTGTTACGCCGAATGAGAAGACAGTCCAAGCGTTAGCCCTACTGGCAGGCGCCAGCGTTCGAGCCGCTGGAGGGCACCAGGCCCACGCACGGAAAGGTGCGCAAACAGCGTGGGCACCCCGACACAACTCCATTTCGTCTCTCCGACAGTCCACACGAAAGAAAGATTCTTGAAGTGCACAGCGCTGTTAACTCTTATCAAAGATTCCTTGAAGCCCTCGACCGAAGCGGCCTCCACTACCGTGAACTCGAATCCGGCACACGCGCGCGGTTTCAAACCCCGGGCCACAACCTACGGCACGCAAATGATTTCGGTGGGTCGGTGCTCTACAACGGGGAGCAAGTCGCGCTTTTCTTCTTCGATGAATCAGATGACGAACAGACCAAGGAGCGACTTCTCGACGAGCTTGGCCTAACATGGGCCGACCTCTTCGACAGCCCGAAGGGTGTTCGTTATGACTATGGTGATGGTCGTTTCGTGCACCGCTCGCCAGAGAAGTCGTTCAAGCAGTCTGGCAACACGAAGGGCACTAACCTTTACGGCCTGGCCTCGTTGGCTACACCTGGCCCGGTCTACGTAGTAGAGGGCGAGAAGGACGCCACCACCGCCGCCGCCGTTTGGGGTGCTGCCGCCGTATCCCAAGCACAGGGTGCGGGCACTAGCCCCGCTAGGGCCGACTGGACGCCGCTTAAGGGCCGTGAGGTCATCATCGTTGCCGACAAGGACAGCCAAGGCGAGAAACGCGCCTACAACGTCCTAACCCACCTCACCGGCCTCACCGCCCGCCCGGAATCGGTTCGCATTGTTCATGCCGCCGAAGGCAAAGACCTTACCGACCATATCGCCGCCGGGCGCACTGCCGACGACCTCGTCGCTGTTGGTGAGAAGGTTGGTCGCCGCCGCGTGAAGCTCGTCAAAGCTGGCAGCGTGAAAACCGAGAAAGTTGATTGGCTCATTCCTGAGTGGATTCCCGCGAACATGCTCACTCTTCTCGCCGGGCGCGAAGGTATCGGTAAGTCGACTATCGCATGTAGTTGGGTAGCGGAGTTCAGTAATCGGGGCATGAAGTGTGCCTACCTCAACTCCGAAGATTCCCGCTCATTCACCGTTAAACCTCGTCTGCAGGCTGCAGGGGCCAACCTCGACAACGTCTTCTTTATCGACGTTGAGACAGAGACCGGGGCCGAAGGTCTTCTTCGTCTACCGCAGGATACTGACCTTCTTTTTCGTGAGCTTTCCGACCAGGGCGTGAAGTTCGTCATCCTCGACGCCGCGAAATCATCAATGGATTCAAAGCTCAACGGTAATAACGACGACGATGTTCGCCAGTTCCTCGAACCGCTCGCAGCAGGTGCGGACAAGTACGGTGTCACCCTCATTGGCCTGGCACACTTCGGCAAGAAAGAAGGCACTGATACTGGCCGTCTTCTTCTAGGTTCTATCGCCTGGAGTCAAGTAGCCCGTAGTGTGCTCTCCGCTGCTGTAGACAACGATGGCAAGATTATCGTCACTAATACGAAAGCTAACTTGGCGCGTGGCATTGTTTCGCGCGAAGCCACTATCGTATCCCGCCTGGTACAGCTCGACGATGGAGAGCTCACCGAACTAGGTGTCATTGAATGGGGCGAGTTCACCGATACGTCCGCTACCGAACTTCTCGATCGACGAGACAGCAACGAGGGCCAAGACGAACGTAGTGAGATTGAGGCCGTTGTTTTCGACTATCTCGAATCATGCGGTGGTAGCGCCCCAGCTGGAGACGTCCTTAAGGTAACGAGGGCTGCAGGGCTTAATGACAACGCCGTCAAGAAGGCCCGAAAGAAGATCGGAATCAAGACCGAGCGTCAAGGTTTCGGCAAAGGCGCCAAGTGGGTATGGGCCATAGATTCCACCATAGGTGCCATAGATTCCCATATACACGAACGGGAATCTATGGAATCTATGCGGGAATCTATGGGAGACGCCGCACCCGCCCCGGCTCGTCCCCTCGCCGCCGAGCGCGACTCAACCGGAGAACTCTTCGCCCTCAACACCCCCACCGTAGATGCCGAAGATTCCCACTCTCACGAACGAGAACCTAAGGGCATCAATACGCCTACTGCTCCCCATGGAGACGACCTTGAGGCCACTGTTCTCGACGCCCTCGACACCGCCCGAGGACAGTCCACCGACCAGATTCAGAAACACCTCACCAAGCAACAGCTCGACCAAGCCGGCGACTTTTACACCATCATCGAACGCCTGCAGATGAAGGGGCTTATCCGCATCAACGAGCGCGGCCTGTACGTACGTAAGGAGACAGCATGAGGGCACGATTCAAGGCACCAGGCGCCAGGTGGCGAACTGGAGACCTCGGTATTAAGCGAGTTGTTAGAAGGCAGCGGCACACCGTTTTGACGGTTCAGATTGCAGGCCGTGACGGCACGACTGTGTGTTTCGAGATTAAAGACCGCGATATCTACCGCCTAGCTGACGCACTCGTCGACTCGTACGAAGAAGTAAACCCTCCTTCCCATTGCCAGAGAGGGGCTTAGTTTCATGGTTCTTTCGTTGCCGCGCGGTGGGATTGTTATTGACGCTGAGAGTGCCCGCGCGATCTGTAGTGCGCTGCTGTCAGTCAACGATAGGCTCAACCGGCACGGTGGCCGGCTGAACTTTGAGCTCATGACCCTTGTGGCACAAATTCGTTCCGCAATCGGAGAGACGGAACCTGCTCCGCGAGGGTTCAACGAGCATGTCGAATATGAACTGATTGACGCTCAGCAGGCTGCAAGCATTCTAGGTTGCTCGCCAAGGAATGTTCGTTCATTAGCCGCAAAGGGTCGGCTTCCTGGCGCTAAGCCCGGTGGGCGTTGGCAGTTCAACCGCGAGGACATCGAAGTCTATCGCGACTACAAGAACTAATAGTCCACCGTCCCCTTGGAAGGAACACGCATGACTGAACATGAGCCTCGTAGGGTCAAGTTTGTGAAGGGTAATCCGCCTTTGGCGTGCTTGCTCACCTCAAAAGAAATTCTAGAGAGCTTGCCGACCGATCATCGGTTTAGCGACGAGGGGGCCTCCCTCGCATTCACCCACATGCACCCCGAACAGTTCGCGGTACCTGTTCCCGTTTACGAGGAACTGCCCAACCTCGCGGCATGGGTGTATGGCTACATGGCCGGCGCCTCAAAGGGTTTCCCTGAAGGTAACCCGGCCGACGTGCTCGGAGAGTAGCGGACGTGAGCGCACAGAAAGTTTCGCTAAGCACTTGGGTCAACCAGCCCCAGGACGCCAACGTCGCGCAGCAGGAAACACAGAAGTTTTCTCGTTTCGATGGGGTTGAGCTAGCAAAGGTCGGCACATGGGCCGCGCTGACCGGCACGTTGAAACTTTCAGCCGCCGACCTTGCTGCAGCCGTCGCCGCCGCGCCGCGCCTGCCGCGCATTCCCATCAAGATTGGGCACACAGATTCGCGGTTCGATGGAGAGCCAGCACTTGGCTGGGTTGAGAACCTACGCACAACCAACCGGGGAACTGTCCTCGTTGGTGACATCGTCGACGTGCCCGTGTGGCTGGCCTCGTCACTGCCTACCGCGTATCCGCGCCGCAGTATCGAAGCAATCCAGAACTATGAACGTGACGGAGCCACATACAGGTTTGTGCTCACCGCGCTCAGCTTGCTGGGGGTCACAGCCCCTGCAATCAACGACCTGAACCAACTTCAGCAACTACTTGAAAGGAAATAGAAATGCCCTTCTATCCAGGCAGCGCCGACTATCGTGATGGTCTTATCACCATCAAGGACGCGCTTACTAACCCCACATCAATCGAGCAGCGTATTGCGGAAATCGCAGACAAGAACCTTCTCGTAGACTCCTTGTTCACCTCCGGTGGGGAGGTCACGGGAGGCGCGGTGATCTACAGCTCGATTACCGAAAAGCACCTCTACACCAGTGATATTGCCGACCGTCAGCCCGGCGACGAATACAAGGTTGTCTACGCCGAGCGCCCCGAAGCACGCCTTGCGAAAGTTCAGGACTTCGGTGGCAAGTTCGCAGTGTCAGACGAAGCGCGCAAGCGTAACCTCACCGTCGACTTCGATAACGACGTGACCATGCTGACGAACACCATCGTGCGCAAGATTAACGCGAACGCTATCGGCACGCTGGACGCAGCAATCGAAACGGGCGAAGTAAAGACCCTCGCCGTCACCGCCCCATGGGATACTGTCGCCCTCGACGGTAACCCCGCTAACATCTCTCCTTCGTCCGAACGGCCAACCGCTGACTTCGCCCACGCGCAGCAGATGGCCGACGAGCTGGAAATGGGGATCCAGTACACCAAGCTGTTGGTTAGCCCCTCCGTCCACGCCACCTTGAAGGTCATCTACGCCGAACGCCTCCAGGACGTCATGGACGCCTTCGGGCTGGAGATTCTCTCCAGCGTGCACATGCCAGCCGGTAAGGCCTACCTCGTCGACCCCGGCAAGGTTGGCTTCGTCCGATATGAGGAGCCCCTCACCGTGAACACCTGGCGAGATGAAGCCCACCGCCAAACCTGGGTACAGGGCTACGCCATGCCGGTCATGGGCGTGACAAACCCGAACGCCGTGTGTGTCATCAACGGCACCACCAGCACCAGCTCGTAGGAATAAACGACAAGGAAGGATATCCCATGTTCAGCAATCCCATGCACGACATCTACAACCCCGGTACTGACATCACAGCAGTTGCAACCGAAGCAATCAGCGGAAAGACCATCGTGAAGGTCGCCGGCCCTATGGTTTCGGGACTCATCCAGGTAGCGCCCGCTGCAGCAGGTGAGGCCGCGATTGGTGTCGCCAAGTACGACGCGGACAAAGGCGACAAGGTTGGTATCGCCCGAGGTGCTGGCCGCGTGGTGACCATCACCGCCGGTGCTGCAGTCACGGCAGGCCAAGAAGTTGAAATCGATGCTAAATCCACTGTTTCGCCAAAGTCTGACGGCCAAGCAATCGGTGTTGCCGTAGACGCTGCAAAGGCTGGCGAAGACGCAAAGATTAGCCTCTACCGATAACGTAAGGAGTCACGAAATGAAGCGGGTAATTTTGTCTGAACGAGACCCGATTGAAGAGGCCATTCCTCCGCTGACGAAGGATCAGTTCTTCACTCTCGTTGATGCTCTCGACCTGGAGGACAACGCCACAATCGACGATGTCATCGCTAAGGTGCTTGAGCTCGTTGAAGCTACGGACTCTAAGGTCACTCAAGACGATGAAGCTCCGGTAGCCGCTTCCGACCTGCAGGCGCTACGTCAGCGCGTTGCGGAGGGCGATAAGGCTATCAAGAAGCTGGAGTACCTCGACGCTGAGAAGCTCGTTGACGACGCTATCCAGCGTGGCAAGGTGCTAGCCGCGAAGCGTGAAGAGTTCATCCAGGCCGCGATTGCAGACCGTAAGTCTGTTGAGTTCATGTTCTCCCACATTCCAGACGAGGCTGCAGTCCCCTTGAACGAGAAGGGCCGTGGTGGCTCTGACGAAGCGCGCGGCGTGTTTGAGGGCAAGGGCTGGGTTCGATAGGCCCAGAGAGCTGTTAGCGGGGCCACCGCCAGATTCTTGAGCGGGTTGCCCCTCTGACTCCCCCTCCTGGCCGCGAGTCAGCGGTCTCTCTCCCCTGAGCTTTTTAGGGTTGGTGGTGGCGGCTTGTGGTTCGGTTGCTCGTGTTAGTGGCCGGTGGTGGCGTGGTGTTTCGTGGCTACGAAATGGCTACACTTCCACGAAATTGGACGAGATTTAGGGGTAGTCGGGAAGATTGAAATACCTGGTAAAGTAGGGTTTCTGACTGTCTTGTTTCCCCATATTCTTTCTCGTAATGAGAAGGTCGCGAGTTCGATTCTCGCAGGCGGCTCCACTTAGACGTCGGATTTGATAAGTACCCTTTTGCGTTAGCGAGTATCGCTTAGGGGGGGTGTGAAAAATCGCTTGCGTTAGCGGGTTTGGGTTTTGCGTTAGCGGGTATCTTGTTTGCCCTAGTAAAATGCGTATTCAGGGTTTAACGCGCTAACGAAGCGTTAAACCTAAGGCCGTTTCACGAGGAGGTGTGTGGTGAGATCGTATGCGTCCGGCGATGAACTAGCCGCAGAGATTACTAAGCGTGGCGAACTTTTTATCGGCGAGTTCGTAGGCGTTCCTGGCGATGGTTGGGACCGGCTGGTTGACGGTGTTGACCGCACGCCCCGGCAGATGATCGCCTACCAGCTTGGCTGGATGGAATTACTGCTCGGCTGGGAACGTGACGAACAAGCCGGTCTTGACGTGGTGACTCCGGCACCTGGTTTTAAGTGGAATCAACTGGGCGGATTGTATGAATCGTTCTACCAACGCTGGGAGCAGGTATCTACTGAGGATTTGATCGACAGGTTCAAGATCCTGCTTGGTGAGATAGTCAAAATGGTGGGCGGTCTAACCGAATCAGAATTGTTTAGTTCGGGTCAGCGTGCGTGGGCTTCTTCCACCCCGTCGGCGTGGCCGGTGTGGAAATGGGTGCATATCAACACCGTCGCGCCATTTACGACGTTTCGCACCAAAATCAGGAAGTGGAAGAAACTGGCAGCCTGCTAGCAATAGGCACGGTGATTTCAGTGCCGATTCTGAAGACGAACTGGATCTCGTTGGCTCCGATAACGGCATGGTCGATAAGCGCTGTCCACTGGGATGGTTGAAAATGCTGGATGGGCTTGTCGGCCAACTGGGTGTAGGCGGTTTTGATCGCAGTGGCCTTGGCACTCTTGGCAGCAATCTCGGCCTCGATGGCTTGTTTGCGGCCCAGGGTTTTCTGGTATCGCGCTTCTAGCTGGGTGTAGCGGGCGAGGTATTGGTCCTGGTCTTGCGCTACCCGCTGATTTTCTGCAACCAATGATTCAATCTCGCTGGCAAGAGCGCGGATTTTCTCGTCTAGGCGCTTGGACTCCGCTTCGAGCTGGTCTGTATTAAACATGGCGTCGATGACCTGTGGTAGGTGGCTTTGTCCGCGATATTGTTCAGCCAGCTGGTTTAGCGCGGCGAGGAACGCGGTCTGGATTTGCTCATCACGCAAGGTAGCGGTCTGGCAGGGACGGGGATGGTCGTATTTTTGGTTGCACCGCCAGATCGTGTGCTTGTATTTAGTGTTGGATGCCCAGGTTTTGCGTCCGTACCAGGATCCGCAATCTGCGCATTTGAGTCGGCTGGCAAATAGGCCGATTTTGGAGCTGTTGGTTGCGTGGCGGGTGGCCAACTCGTATTGAACCTGATCCCAGACGGGCGCATCAATAATCGGCTCGTGGTTTCCGGTGACGTAGTATTGCGGGACTTCGCCCTCGTTTACTTCGATTCGTTTGGTTAGGAAGTCAGCGGTGAACGTTTTCTGGAGCAGGGCGTCGCCTTTATATTTCTCATTGGTCAAGATGGAGCGCACGGTTGAGGTGGACCAGTTGGTTTTACCTCGCGGAGTCAAAATACCGCGACGCTGTAGCTCGGCACGGATTTCGGTGATCGATGAGCCGTCTAGAAACAGCTGGTAGATCAAGCGCACGGTCGGGGCTTGAGTCTCATCAATAGCGAGGTTACCGTCAGCGCCTTTCTTATATCCCAGTAGCGAGGAGTAGGGCACCATGACTTTCCCATCAGCGAAGCGTCTGCGATGTCCCCAGGTGACGTTCTCAGATATGGAGCGAGATTCTTCCTGGGCAAGACTACTCATGATGGTGATGAGTAGTTCGCCTTTAGAATCAAGGGTGCTCAAAATGGCTTCAAAGCACTAGATAAACACAGCACAAGAATTTCGGGAAGCACCCTCAGTAGTCCAAGCGTCACTAGCCAGCGTCTGTGGCCAAGTGCAGCTTGTTTCTGCTTGCGCCGGTAATAGACTTGGCGGCGCACATGAGCGACGACATCGCCTTCCTCATCGATGATGTCCACGTCGAACCAATGCAAATACTTCTCACCGTTGGCCGTCTTTTCTTCGATGAGCGCGTAAGTCTCCTCGGGGATACGCATATCGGCGGTGACCGTGCCGCGGCCGGGTTTCAGGTACTTAATCTCACCAGCGGCATCCCAGATGCGGTACTCCTTGCCCAGTCGATGCATGGACGCAAGCATGAAGAACGGGTCCGTCATGGCGGAGAGCGTGCCACCGAAGGCAACACCCATGGCGTTCTTGGTCAGCATGTTTGGCCTGTGGCTGACAACGACGCGAGTGCCGTCATCAGCAAATTCTTGGATCTTGATGCCAGCGCCCAAGAAGGGCGGCCAGAATCCCATGAAGCGCTTGAGCTGGCGTGCAGAAAAGCGGGCCATGAGGAAAGCTCCGTATGAGTTGTGGGGGACAGGTGGGCTAAATGGCGCCAACTCTACCGTTACGGGATAGGGGATAGTTTCGGTCCGTAGCGTGCCGTTTGCCATGGTGACATTTGGCTATATCTCCAGATAACTGGCGAAGTAGATTTACTACAAAATTAATTGCTATTTGCCGTCGTTGCCTTGGTTACCGGAGTCACCGTACATGGTGGTCTTCAGTGTTGGGCCCGTAGTGAGGATAGAGGTGCCAAACCCTGATACGACAAGGGCCGCAGCTGGGCCAATGGCACTTACAACAGGTGCCCCGATGATGTATCCAATAAGCATTGCGGAGCTGTTAATTGAACCCATCGTAGAAAGGGCTTTGGGTTTCACTTCATCAGGTACGGATCCGACAACGACTATTCGTAGTGCGGCTACCTGAGCGGCATTGCAGACTCCGCCCAGGAGGAAGCATGGGATGCAGAGCCATAATGAGGGGAATAGTCCAGGTAAAGCTATGAAACACCCCATAGCGAATCCTGCCCCGGTCAGGACCTTCTCGGCGTTCTGTGAGTGAAGGCGAGCTGAAAGCCGTGCTCCAAAAATGCGGCCCACGATAAATGCTTGGGCAATGATGGCATATAACGTACCGCTGACGTGGAGGGTCTGTGTCGCATAGAAGACAAGCGAAACGTTGAAAATCGAGGTGCAGATAATTGCTCCCCAAATGCTGGTTAACGCGGACCGAGCGCTTCTATTCTTCAACAAAAGGGAAGGTGCTTCGAGGACCTTCTGGAGAAAACTCGGTGAAGAGTCTTTGGTTTCAGGATGCCGCAATGATTTCTGGGGCGAGGATTTATAAAGGAAATAAAAAGCAAGCAGCGAGACCCCAACGGCGCAGGCTTCAACGAAGAGCGCTGTCTGCAGGTTTCTTTGGTCCAGTAGTAATCCACCTAGAGGCGGTCCAAGGAATCCGCCGCCAAGTCGGGCTGTATCTAAGAGGGAGAAGGCTTTCGCCTGCTGACCTTCGCCGACCTGAGAATCAGCGATGGTGAAAATGGATGGAATTGACAGGCCGCTTAAGCATGCGGTGACGAGGTTTCCAAGAATGAGGATCGAAGGCTCTGGATAGGCCGCCATTGATAACAAGCCCAGAAGATCCAAGAAAAGCGCAGCAAGCGCAATGTGATAGCTGTTGAATGTGTTGAAGAGCGGAGTCAGAAAGGGGACTGCAAAAACTTGAGCGCAAGTACCCGAGATGAAGATGCTTGCCACCAACAGTTCGCCTTTGTTGAGTTCGGCGAAGTGGAGTGAAATCGAGAGGCTGGTCATTGACCCGCACACTGACAATAAAAAATATGTGGTGGTCAGGGTGTAGATAGATAAAAACCCTTTGCCACCACTATTTCTTGGAGGATGCATTTAGGCTGACTTTATCCAATGCTCAATTGAAATATCGTCTTGGTGCACTCCCATTGAGCTGAACATATTCGAATGTCGAGCGTCCTGAAATACGCTTTTCTTTTCTTTGAAAAATCCCATGTCGTACCAAGCGACTCCGAAGTGGACAACCGCGCTTCCATCTTCGAGGACTTCCTTGATGACGAACTGCCAATCGTATGGTCCTGGGACTTTTGGACCTCTTTCTGCCAGGCGGGCGTCGGACACCTCGAGCTGATAAAGGCACTTGTCCAAGGATTCTGTGTCAGAGAGTCGGATTGAAACTTTGCTTTCAGCAACCGCTTCTCGGCCTTGAACTCTGGATGGAGTCGAACCTCCTACTGTTACTATTTCTGGAAGTGTTTCAAATATGAACATGATTACTCCTGGGTGTGATGGTTATGACATTAGATAGAATAGTGATGTGCACAACACATTACAAGGGAGTGGGGAAAGAAGCGATCTTTCTGAAGATTTGTGGCGTCACTTTTTTACACCTCTAGACCTGTATGCCCCCGCTTCAAATGGAGGCAGGTCATGCTCTGTGTACAGGAAAAAGTAGCGCTAGCGCTAGTGTCTTTCGCTCTTGTGAACTTCAAAATGTAGAGCATGAAAAAGTTTGTGATTGGCATAATTGCTGTAGTAGCCGTGATTGTCGTGGCGTTTGTCGGGTTTGTGGGATTCATGCAGTGGGTAGACGCAGATAGCGTGACAGGTGATGACGGCGTGGCTGCCGGCTATAGCGCTGAAACGGGTGGCCCGCTGGAAGCATCGTTTGCGGGCGAGGGGCCGCACGAGGTCGATGTGCGGCGTGACGGTGACGTGACCGTTGTGGCACCGACGGGCGCGGGACCATTTCCGGCGGTGGTCATGGCTAATGGCACGAACACGCCATTGAGCAGCTACCTACCCGTGGCGGAGCATCTGGCTAGTTGGGGCTTCGTGGTTGTCGGCGATGAGACTCCCCAAACCGGAACCGGGGAGAATGTCGTGCACTTAATTGAGCGCTTGCCGGAACTGGAATCCCGTGTGGACCGATCGCGGGTCGGTATTTTCGGACACTCACAAGGCGGTGCGGGCGCTATCAACGCAGCGTCCCACACGGAGGTAGCAGCTGTGTATGCGGCGAGCCCGGCCTCCCACAAAGTGGCAAAGTCCAATGACTGGGACTACACCACCGCGGGCGTCGAGGCACCGCTATTCCTGATGACGAGCGATGGCCGTGCAGACCGCTGGCTTGTCAGCCCGTGGTCAGACTTGCAGGAGAGCTTTGAATCAGCTGGTGGTCCGGCAATCATTGCCCGCCGCCTGGGCGCGGACCACAAGGACGTTTTAGAGTTCGGGGACGGTTATGCCACCGCGTGGTTCCGCTACATTCTTGCTGATGATCCTGATGCGCGAGACGTGTTCGTTGGCACCTCACCAGCGGGCGCCGGTGAGCTAGCGAGCAACGCGCTTTGGGACCGAGTGGCCACCCGCGGCTGGTAGTTCGCGGGGTCTTTCGCCATCCCATGCGGTGTACCGAACACGCAAAAAGCTACCTGTGCTCACACGCCTCTTTGCAGGAGGCGTGGTTCACAAAAATCGGCAGCCCTGATAAATTTCAAATGAAGTGTCAACCGGGCGGTGCCACGCCAGCCTGTACAAACAGAATCGAATGAGTTATGCAGACAAAGGCGAAAGGCCACGTCGAGGGCCTCTACATTGATGAGAACTTCGAGCTGCGCGCCGGAGCCGTCACGTTCGGGGAGAACATTGAGGGCATAAAGCTTGGCGACGTCCCCGCAGCCGAGGCCGCCTGGCACGCCGGGGACCCGGATGCGCTGCTCTGGGTGCCCGGTTTCGTGGACCTGCACAACCACGGCGGCAACGGCGGGGGATTTCCCAACGGCGACTACGAGCAGTGCCTAGCCGCCGCCCGCTTCCACCGCGCGCACGGCACCACGACGTTGCTGGCCAGCTTGGTCTCCGGCACACAAGAAGAGCTGTGTGCCCGGGCCGAGCTTTTGGCCCAGCTGGCTGAAGAAGGCGAGATCACCGGCATCCACATGGAGGGCCCCTTCATCGCGGTGGCCAAATGCGGCGCACAGGACCCTTCGCGCATCGTGCCCGGTGACCCGGACTTCTTCCGAGCAGTCATCGCCGCGGCCCGCGGCCACCTGCGTTCGATTACCTTCGCGCCGGAGACGGAGAACGTCGACAAGCTGCTCGAAGTCTGCGCGGAGCATGGCATCATCGCCAGCCTGGGCCACACCGAGGCCGATTACGACACCACGCTGAGCGTTATCGCCAAGGCTAAGGAGCTCGGCGTCACCGTGACCGGCACGCACCTCTTCAACGCCATGCCACCTATCCACCACCGCGCGCCGGGCCCGGTCGCGGCTTTGCTTACCGCGGCGAAGGCGGGGGACGTGGCCGTCGAGCTCATCGCAGACGGCGTGCATCTTGTCGACGGCACCGTAGACATGGCCCACAGCCACCGAGCCTTCGCCATCACTGATGCCATGGCGGCCGCTGGAATGGCCGACGGTGACTATGAATTGGGCTCCCTTCCCGTCACGGTGAGCGGGGGAGTAGCGCGTGTGCCCAGCGGCGCCATCGCGGGTGGTACCTCCACCTTGGCCCAGCAATTCGTCAGTTTCGCCGCGCGCCATGGTCTGGGCGAGGCGGTGCGTTTTACCTCCACCACGGCCGCCGACGTGTTGGGGGAAACGAATCTAGGCCGAATCGCGGTTGGCGCTCGTGCCAATCTGGTGGGTCTCAATGCCCAGTTGGAACCAGTGCGCGTCATCGTCGACGGCGCGGACATCCCACTCTCTTAAACACACAGGAAGGCATCTCATGGAAATCCTCATCCGCTCCACGCCGGCCGAAGTGGCCGTGGAAGCCGCGAACATTTTCGCGCACTACGCCAACGCTGGGTCCACCCTGGGCCTCGCCACGGGATCGACCCCGGTGGCGATGTACAAGGAACTCATCGCCCGCTATGAGCGCGGCGAGGTCAGCTTCGCCGACAGCCGCGCATTCCTGCTCGATGAATACATCGGGCTGGAGCGCACCCACGAGCAGTCTTATTACTCCACCATTCGCCGCGAATTCACCAGCCACGTGGATTTCAACGACGACCTGGTGAAAAGCCCCGCTGGTGACGCGGACGACCCGGCAGCCGCCGCGGCCACCTATGACAAGGCCATCCGTGATGCTGGCGGCGTGGATATCCAACTGCTGGGCATCGGCGCCAACGGACACGTCGGCTTTAACGAGCCTTCCAGCTCCCTGACGTCGCGCACCCACGTCACTACTCTGCACCCGCAGACCGTGAACGATAACTCCCGATTCTTTGACACCGTGGACGAGGTGCCGCGCTTTGCCGTAACCCAAGGACTGGGAACGATCAGCGAGGCGCGTCGTCTGCTCTTGCTGGCTACCGGAAGCAACAAGGCCAATGCCGTGCGCGACATGGTGGAAGGCCCACTGTCTGCACACTGCCCGGCCTCAATCCTGCAGTTGCACCAGCACGCCACGGTGATTGTGGATGAATCCGCTGCTTCCCAGTTAGAGGACCGCGAGTACTACATTTTCGCCGACCAACATCGTCCTCACCGCCCACTCTTTTCCTAAAAACTCCATCTAATTCCTTACTAGTGTGAAAGGACTCCTCGCATGAAAGTCGATGTCATGGGGCCGCTGCAGCGGCTCGGAAAAGCCCTCATGGGCGCCGTGGCGGTGCTGCCCGTCGCGGCGATCCTCTGCGGTGTTGGTTACTGGATCTCCAGCGCCGCCGGCCCGGATAACCTCGCCGCGCAGCTGCTCATCAGCTCCGGTGATGCGGTGCTGGCTAACCTGGGCTGGATCTTCGCCATCGCGATTTCCTTCGGTCTGGCCAAGGATTCCAACGGCGCCGCAGCACTATCTGGTTTCCTGGCCTTCGCCACGTTTATGAAACTGCTCGGCCCGGAGGCCGTGGCCGGCTACCGCGGCATCGAAGACCCCACCGCGTTGACCGGCGATGAGGCGCTGGAATGGGCCGCGGAAGGCTGGAATGCTGTGGGCGGCGGCAACGTCCTCTTCGGCATCCTCGCCGGCATCATGGCGGCCTGGGTATATAACCGTTTCCACGGCACTAAGCTGCCGGACTTCCTCGCCTTCTTCTCTGGCCGCCGATTGGTGCCGATCCTTACCGCGATCTTCGCCATGGTTGTCTCCGGGATCCTCTACTTTGTGTGGCCGTTCATCTACAACGCGCTGTTCAACTTCGGTACCTCCATCCAGGGCCTGGGCGCGGCGGGTGCCGGCATCTACGGCGTGGCCAACCGCCTGCTCATCCCGACTGGCCTGCACCACGCACTGAACTCCGTCTTCTGGTTCGACGTCATCGGTATCAACGACATCGGTAACTTCCAGGCCGGCCAGGCCACCATCGACGCCGCCGCGGCCGCGACCTCTGCCGCTGATTGCCCGGGTATTTGGGCCAACGGCCAGTGCACGGTCGAGGGCGTCGTGGGCCGCTACCAGGCGGGCTTCTTCCCGGTCATGATGTTCGGTCTGCCGGGTGCGGCACTCGCCATGTACCTGCGCGCGGATAAGAGCAAGCGCAAGGTCGTCGGCTCCCTCATGGCCGCCGGCGCTTTGGCTTCCTTCTTCACCGGAGTGACCGAGCCGCTGGAGTTCTCCTTCATGTTCGTCGCCCCGCTGCTCTACGTGGTGCACGCGCTACTGATGGGCCTGTCCGTCTTCATCGCCTCCGCCATGGAGTGGACCGCCGGCTTCGGTTTCTCCGCCGGTTTCGTGGATATGCTGCTCTCCTCCCAGAACCCGCTGGCCAACAAGTGGTACATGCTGCTGGTCATGGGCGTGGGCTTCTTCTTCCTCTACTTCGTCATCTTCTACTTCCTCATCGGCTGGCTGAACCTGAAGACGCCGGGCCGCGGCGAGGATGAGGCCGACGACGCGGCGGATTCCGTCAGCGGCGATGACAAGACCGCAGCCGATGCCGCGCGCATCATCGAAGGCCTCGGCGGCAAGGACAACATTGACTCCCTGGACTACTGCACCACGCGCCTGCGCGTGGGCGTCAAGGATCGCGCGCTTGTCGACGACTCCGTAATCAAGCGCGCCGCCGTCTCCGGCGTCATCCACCCCTCGGAGAAGAGCGTCCAGGTCATCGTGGGCCCGGCCGTGCAATTCATGTATGACGAGGTCAGTCACCAGCTGCGTCACGGTTCTCCGGCGCTGGCCACGGCGGGTGCTGCGAGCGCGGCTGGAGCTGCGGGTGTTGCAGCCAGTGTGCCGGCCAGCGCCGGCGTTAAGAGCGTCAACGGTGAGACGGACGTCGACGTACGCGCCCCGTTCGCGGGTGACGTCGTCGAGCTCTCCCAGGTCCCGGATGCGTCCTTTGCACAGGGCATGGTGGGCGAAGGCTTCGCCGTTATGCCTGAAACCGTCGATGCCTTCGACGTCTGCGCCCCGGTAGACGGCACCATCACCATGATCTTCAAGACACGCCACGCCTTCGGCATGAAGACCGCGGACGGGCTGGACCTGCTCATTCACATCGGCATCGACACCGTGGAGCTCAAGGGCGAAGGTTTCACGGCCCTGGCCAAGAAGGGCGATACCGTCACCGCCGGCACGCCGATCATCGCGGTGGAGGCGCAGAAGCTGCGCGAGCGCGGCGTCAACCTCATCACCCCGGTGGTGTGCCCGACGGCCAAGCAAGTCGCTGGTGTCGACATTGCCCGCGAGGGTCATGTCCAACCGGGCGAGGTTGCGGCCACCGTCAAGCGCAGCAACTAACCTGATTCGGCCCATCTCAAGGGATGGGCCGGCGGGGCCAAATCCCAGATATAAAAACTGCCCGAGTTGCCAAAAACAACGTTGCTCCCTGCGGTGAGGAGCGAAGGTTTTGGCAACTCGGGCAGTTGTGGCTCGGAGGGCCCTATTTCAGCCGGGAAATCTGGAGTGAAGACGCCGGCTAGTCGGTGTTGCTCAGCAGGCGCGGCACCACCTTGCCCGTGGCATTGCGCGGCAGCTTGTCTAGGAAGTGGACGTCGCGCGGCACGGAGTGGTCGGCGAGGTTCTCGCGGACCCAGGTGCGGATGGCGTCGGCAGTCACGGTGTTGCCCAAGGCATCGCGCGTGGTCACGGCCCACACGGCGATGCGCTGGAAGGTGGTTTCATCCTCCACGCCGCCGGCATGCACTTCCGCGATGCCCGGCATGGTTTCAAGCACCTCCGTCACCGACTGCGGGTGCACGTTCTCGCCGCCGACGATGATCATGTCATCGGCGCGGCCCACCACGTGCAGGTAGCCCTCGGGGTCGATATAGCCCAAGTCACCGATGGAGATGAGGCCATCAACCTTGTTGAGCGGAATCTTCGGGTTGGTATAGCCAATGAGCGCGGTGGAGTTGGTCAGATAGATTTCGCCGACCTCGCCGCGCGGGACTTCTTTGCCATCCTCATCGAGGATGCGCAGCTTCGTGCCAGAGGCAATCTTGCCGCCGATGGTTGGGTCCTTAGCCACCTCTTCCATGGTGGCCGTCGATGCCAGCGCCAGCTCCGTGGAACCATAGACGTTGCAGAGAATCGGGCCGAAGCGCTCGTGGGTTTCTTTGACGATCTCCGGGGTTAGCGCATGTCCTGCAGAAGCAATGAACTTCAGGCTGGAGGTGTCATAGGCCGAATCTGGGTCGGCCTGCACCATCTGGCGGAAGAAAACGGGGGAGGAGAGCAGGCCATCAAGTTGGTAGCGCTGGATGTCATCGAGCGCGGCCGCCGGGTCAAAGACGCGGCGGGTGACAATGGTGTTGCGCAGGCCCAGCGCGATGTTGAGGCAGGCCCAGCCCCACGTGTGGAAGATGGAGGCGGTCATTTGCACCTTTTGGTCCCCACGCCACGGCACCGCATCCACGATGGAGGCAACCACCACGGGCAGAGTGGGCTCTGGGCGCATAATGCCCTTGGGGATGCCGGTGGTTCCGGAGGACATGAGCACGATATGTCCGTGCTTGGGCCAGGTGGGAAGCTTCTGCTTCTCGACGTCCCGCGGGTTCACCACGATTTGGTGCAGCGTCGGGGCCTCGGCCAGCTCGGCCGGGATCTCCTCGCCGGAATCATGACCAATCACGACCTGCAGTCCAGCAACGGGGCTGGGGCTAGCGCTGTCTGCGGGGGCAAGGCGGTCAACGAATTCATCGTCGATAACGAGCACGTTGATGCGGTTTTCCTCAATGCATCCGGCGAGCTGCTCAGGGGAGGAGCCAACGTTGAGTAGGAAGATGTGCGCTCCGGCATAACCTTTGGCGGCCAGCGGGGTGATAATGCCGCGGCCGTTGCGGGCCATGACGCCGAGACGGATCTCGTCGAGGCCCAGAGAGAGCAACCAGCGCGCGAAGGTCTGGGATTGTTCACGCAGCTGGCGGTAGGTGAGGGCCCCGTCGTCGTCGATAAGCGCTAGGCGTTCTGGGCAGGTCAGGTATGCCTGCTCCACCTCGCGGGCGGTGGTGAAGCGGTAGCGGGCGAGAACCGGCGCGGTGGAGAGTACTGCCCGTGGGCCGCCAGCGGGGCTAATAAGGCCGGCGCGAAAGAGGGCGGGGACAAAACGCGCGAGAGCGGCGGCATGGAAGGTGAGATCAGAAAGCTTCATAGAGTTCTCATCGTAGGGAAGAGGTAGAAGGTTACGGGGGAGGCGGCTAACGCGCCTGTTTTTAAAACGACAAATTGTTACAGTTGTTGCTATTGTTACACAAGATTAACTGCTAGCTTAGTTTAATATGGTTTCGGTTAAGAACATACCCTTTTCTTGAAAGGACATCAGTCACGTGAAGTTTACTCAGCGCATCACTGCCCTCTGCGCCTCCCTCCTCGTGGCAGTAGGCCTGTCCCAGGCTCCGCAGGCCGCCGCCGGCGAGCGAAACCTCGTCGCCTTTGGTGATTCCGTTTTGGCGGATCCGCAGCTGGATGTTTACCTCTCCTCGCGCCTTGGCTCCTCTAACCGCAACCCGAGTCTCGACTGTCCCTCCGGCAATAACTACGCCAAGCGCGTCGCGTCCAAGCTGGGCATGCCGGTGGCGGATTTCTCCTGCTCCGGTGCGGTCTCGATGTCTCAGGGTCCGCAGATGAACGCGCAGGTCGATGATGCCATCCGCCGCGGTGCGCTCAGCCCGGACACCCAGCGCGTGCTCTATGCGGGCGGCTTTAACGATACGTATAACAATGCCCAGCTTTCCGACGCCGACATGCGCGCCCGCTTTGTTGGCGCAAATGCGCCGATTATCAACAAGATTCGTGCGGCGGCCCCCAATGCCCGCATTCAGATCGTGGGTTATCCGACCATCGGCTCCGGTGACCGCTACTGCCTCCTCCACTTTGGCCCGAAGCCAGCCGATGCTACGGCCCTGCCGATGGTGCAGCGTTATGAAAACGTCACGCAGTGGATGCAGGTGGACCTAGCGCACGCGACCGGCACCGAATTTGTGGATATGAAGCCGATGACCTGGGATCGCGGTATGTGTGCCGATGCCGATAAGCGGCTGTGGGCGGGTCTGGTGGACTTCTCTGCCGGCCCGGGCAACCTACCGCTGCATATCAATGCTCGTGGTCACGAGTTTGTGGCCAACCATCTCGCGAGCTTCTAGAAACGCGTTCTTATGACTTTAAGGCCCGGGCAACGTTGCCTGGGCCTTTCGCGTACCCTCGCGGACATGACTGTTAATGAAAACCTAAATGAAAATAACTCCCATCAAGGCTCGGAGGTTGTCCGCGGCGTGATTGCGCGCGCGAAGGGCGAGCCCGTCGAGACCGTGAACATCGTCGTGCCGGCTCCGGGCGAGCACGACGTCGTGGTCAAGATTCAGGCCTGCGGCGTGTGCCACACCGACCTGGCTTACCGCGATGGCGATATCGAGGATGCCTTCCCGTTCTTGCTTGGGCATGAGGCGGCGGGCGTCGTCGAGCGCGTGGGCGATGCTGTTACCCACGTCGAGGTTGGGGACTTCGTGGTCCTGAACTGGCGCGCGGTGTGCGGCGAGTGCCGCGCCTGCAAGAAGGGCGAGCCGAAGTACTGCTTCAACACCCACAATGCGTCCGCTCGGATGACGCTTGCCGAGAGCGACGCCGACGCCGGAACCGAGCTCACCCCGGCACTCGGCATCGGCTCCTTCGCGGAGAAGACCCTGGTTCATGAAGGCCAGTGCACCAAGGTCAATCCGGAGGCAGACCCGGCCGCCGCGGGCCTGTTGGGCTGTGGCGTGATGGCCGGCCTGGGTGCTGCGGTCAACACCGGTGACGTTAAGCGAGGCGAGTCCGTCGCGGTCTTCGGCTGCGGTGGTGTCGGCATGGCAGCCATCGCCGGCGCGGTGCTGGCGGGTGCCTCGAAGGTCATCGCCGTGGACCTGGATCCGGACAAGCTGGAGCTGGCCAAGCAGTTCGGTGCGACCCATACCATCGCGGCGAAGGACAAGTCCGAGGACGAGGTCATCGAGGCGGTCCGCGAGCTCACCGATGGTTTCGGTACCGACGTGGCTATCGATGCCGTGGGCATCCCAGCCACCACCCGCCAGGCCTTCTACTCCCGCGACCTGGCCGGCCGCATGGTCATGGTGGGCGTCCCGAACCTCACCAGCCGCTTCGACGTCCCAGCCATCGACTTCTTCGGCCGCGGCGGTTCCCTCAAGTCCTCCTGGTATGGCGACTGCCTGCCGGAGCGCGACTTCCCCATGTACGTTGACCTCTCCCTGCAGGGCCGCTTCCCGCTGCAGGACTTCGTGTCCGAGCGCATTGGCCTCGACGACGTGGAGGAGGCCTTCGCTACCATGAAGGCTGGCAAGGTACTTCGATCCGTAGTGGAGCTGTAAATGATTATCGAACAGTTTGTAACCTCAGGAAAGTTCCGCCTGGATGGCGGTGAGTGGGACGTGGACAATAACGTCTACATCCTGGCCGCAGGCGGCGCGTCAAGCGACGCCGAGTGCTACATCGTCGATCCTTCCCACGACGCCGAGCGCGTCATCGACGAGGTAGGAAAGCGCACCGTTAAGGGCGTTATCCTCACCCACGCGCACAACGACCACTGCGAGCTCGCGCCCCAGGTGGCTGAGCACTTCGGCGTGTCCGTGTACCTCCACCCGGATGACCGCCCGCTGTGGGAGGAAACGCACGAGGGTGCGACCTTCGTTCCGCTGGAGGATAACCAGCTATTCACCGTGGGCGATAGTGACTTCGTGGTCTTCCACACGCCTGGTCACTCGCCAGGGTGCGTGGTGCTCTACATCGCGGACGAAGCCACGCTTCTGTCGGGAGATACCCTTTTCAATGGCGGGCCCGGTGCCACCGGCCGCAAGTACTCCGACTTCGACGTCATCATCGAGTCCCTGCGCAACCGAGTGCTGAACCTTCCGCCGGAGACCCGCGTCCTGCCGGGGCACGGCGACGAGACCACCATTGGTGCTGAGGCTGCGCGTATCGACGAATACATCGCACGCGGCTACTAGGCCGGGGTGCGGGCAGCCTTGATGCCTGCCACCACCGTGGCGGCAAGTGAGAGCCCGAACCATACCCACGCGTCAGCGACGCCCGCGCTCACAGCGCGGGCTTTTTCTTGCACCGCGAACTGCGCATCCGTACTCAAGACCGCGGGCAAGGTCGCGGTGCCATAGCTGGCAATGAATAGCGCGCCGATGAGCACGAAGAACGCGCCCGACACAATGGACAAGGTGTTCGTGCGCACGGGGCCGAGGACCACCTCGCGCCCGCGCAGCCAGGACCACGAGCCCACATTGAGGCGCTCCCACAGCGCCGCCAGAACAAAGAGCGGTGCGGCCATGCCCGCGGCATACGCCACCATGATGATCCCGCCGTAGAGTGCGCTGCCTGATGCGGCTGCAGTGGTGAGCACAGCACCTAAGAGTGGGCCCGCGCAAAAGCCCGCGAAGCCATACACCGCGCCGAGCAGAAACACCTTTCCCCTCGCCTTACCGGACAGGGTATCCATGCCGGGGATGCGGAAACCGCCGCCCAAGGCGGTAAAGATCCCCAGCGCGATGATGATCCAGCCCGCCACCGTGATGACCTGGCCGCGGTATTGTGCGAGGATTGCAGCCAGACCCATGCCGATGGGAACGAGCGTGGTGCACAGGCCTAAGAAAAAGACCAGGGTTTTCAGCAGCAGCTGGCGCTGCGACTCAAAGGCATAGGCAAAGAAGGCTGGCACCAACAGCGCTGAGCAGGGGCTGATCAAAGTCAACACGCCGGCGATGACGGCGCCAAAAACTCCGATACTCATACGCTCACCCCCACTGCATAGCCGCCTAAGAACGCGGTCAGAACGACGAGCGCGATGAAGATCCACACGATGAGCGGCGGCTTATCCATTGGCCGCCTTGCCTAGCTGTTCCCGGATGGTCTGCTCAAAGACTTCCGGTGGCTGCGCGCCACCAATGAACTGATCCCCCACCACGAAGGCCGGGGTGCCCGTAATACCAATCTGGGAGGCGTAGCTGGTGGCCTTCTCGATGACCTCGGTGTAGGTATCATCCGTGGCCTGCTGGCGGAACTTATCCAGGTCCGAAACGCCGGCTTTCTCAGCGAACTTCATGAAGTCCTCGATGCCGAATTCTGGGTGACCACTGATGTCCTTGCTAGCGGTGTAGAGCTCGTGCTTGAACTCCTGAAACTTGCCCTGTGCCGCGGCCGCGCGCCCGGCCTTAGCAGCCTCGACGGCGGCAGGGCCGTTAACGGGGAAGTCATTCCACTCGATGCGCACCAGGCCCTTCTCCACGTACTTCTTGAGGAGGTCTGGCTCAGTGACGTTGGCGTGGCGGGAGCAGAACGGGCACTCGAAATCGGAGAACTCCGAAATCACCACGGGTGCATCCACCGCTCCCACGGCGAAAGGATCATCCTCCTTCTTGCGGTGCACCACCGTGATATCGCCGCTCTTGGTGTCACCGCCGGGGCCGAACACCATCGGATCCCCCTTCCCGTCGGAGAACTTCGTGCCGGGCGTGGCCTTGTCAGCATCCTTTGCCAAATCTTCGGTGGGCGCCGCGCTCGTCGCGGTCTCCTGCGCCGCTTGAGTCCCGGCATCGCCGGAAGAATTGCGCTCTGCCAGAAGGAAGCCGATGATGATCGCCAGGATGACAACGAGCACCAACAGGCCCCACGCCACGGGGCTGATGGTGGATAGCGCTGATTTCTTGGGATTGCTGGTGGGGCGGGAGGATGAAGTAGGCATGCGATTACCTTAACGCGTCTAGGCCCGTTTGGGTGATGGTGGCCTCTGATGCTGCGTGGGGACGCTTTGGCAAGTACGGATCGATCAAATTAGGTCCCAGATCCCGTGGGCGGTTTCGGTCCTTAATTGATCGATATGTACCTCGAGCTCAACTCTCTTGGGCAGCGGCCAGGAGATAGCGGCCATAGCCGGACTTCAGGAGGGGCTCGGCCAGCTCGGTGAGTGCGGCGGCATCGATGAAGCCCTCCTCGAAGGCGGCAACCTCCGGTGAGCCGATGACGGTGCCGGTGCGTTTTTGCATCACCTCCACGTAGGCCGAGGCCTCACTCATGGAGTCCACCGTGCCGGTGTCCAGCCAGACATCACCGCGCTGCAAGCGTTTGACGCGCAGCTGCCCGCGGCGCAGGTATTCCTCGTTGACGGTGGTGATTTCTAACTCCCCGCGTGCGCTGGGCGTAATGGACTTGGCAATCTCCACCACGGAATTGTCATAGAAATACAAGCCCACCACGGCGTGGTTGGATTTGGGCGCAGCGGGCTTTTCCTCAATGGACAATGCTTGGCCCGAGGAGTCAAAGTCGACAACGCCATAGCGCTGCGGATCGGAGACCTCGTAGGCAAAGATGATGCCGCCGCCCGGGTGGCTGCACTCATTCAGCGCCGTGGAGAAGCCGTGGCCGTCAAAGATGTTGTCACCCAAAACGAGGGCCACGTCATCTTCAGCGATGAAGTCTTCCGCGATGAGGAAGGCCTGGGCCAAACCTTCGGGCCTGGGTTGGACCGCGTAGTGCAGCATGAGGCCTAGTTGGGAGCCGTCGCCAAGCAGGCGTTGGAAGGCGGCCTGGTCTTCTGGGGTGGTGATGATGAGGATCTCGCGTATGCCGGCCTGGATCAGGGTGGTCAGAGGGTAGTAGACCATCGGCTTGTCATAGATGGGCATGAGCTGCTTCGAGATGCCCTTGGTGATGGGGTAGAGGCGGGTCCCTGAACCGCCAGCGAGGATGATGCCCTTCATGGGCTTCAAGCTTAACGGAGGGGTCCCGCGCCGGGGTGCGGCGGCGCGGGCTGGCGAACATAACACTTAACTTCCCACTCAACATAACACCTGGGAAGCTAAGTGTTATGTTAAGTGTTATGCCGGGTAAAGGCCCAGGTAAAGCGCTAAAGCGGCCCGCCAATTCATCGGCTTAAAGCCGGTGGCTTCAATCTTGGACAGGTCGAAGGTGGACTCCTTCGGGCGGGGAGCTTCAGGCCCGGCGATCTCGCGGTACTGCTCGGTGCTGACCGGCGTGACACCAGCGGGGTCTTGGCCCACGCCGGTGAAGACGGCCATGGCGATTTCATCGCGACCCACCGCATCACCGGAGTTGGAGATGTTGTACACGCCGTACTCGGCTTTGGTCTTGAGCAGGTGGATGATGCCCTTGGCCAGGTCCTCGGCGAAGGTGGGGCGCCCGCGCTGATCATGGATGACGGAGGGCTTGACCCCCTTAGCCGCCAGCGAGCGCATCGTGGCCATGAAGTTGGCTCCATCGCCGAAGACCCAGGAGGTACGGATGACATAGTGGCGCGGCGCGGTTTGCGCGGCGGTATCGCCCGCGGCTTTCGATGCCCCATAGGCCGACAGCGGGGAAGGCATTTCATCCTCGGAGTGGACCTCGTTAGAGCCATCGAAGATGTAATCACTGGAGACGTGCACCAAGGTCAGGTTATTCTCCGCCGCAATGCGCGCGAGCTTCGCCGGGGCGGAAGCGTTGACCGTCCAGGCCGCGGCGCGATCGTCCTCCGCACCGTTGACATCGTTATAAGCCGCGCAGTTGATGATGGCGGAATACTGCTTCCACGGGCGGGCAGGCGGGTTGGTGATATCGAAATCCTCGTGCCCACAGAACTCCACCGCGCCCAGACCAGCGGTGGGCAGGAATTTCTTTAAAGCGCGGCCCAGCTGCC
Source organism: Corynebacterium sp. HMSC074A09 (assembly GCF_001811545.1). NCBI lineage: Bacteria > Bacillati > Actinomycetota > Actinomycetes > Mycobacteriales > Corynebacteriaceae > Corynebacterium > Corynebacterium sp. HMSC074A09. Next base: position 43,321 of record NZ_KV805148.1, read on the forward strand.
CGTTGGCGCCGGTGACCAGGATGCGGCGCGGGGGCATGGGGGAGACGTCGGCAAGCGCGGGGTGTGCCTTGTCTTTGTCGGAGATCTCCGTCGGCTCCAGCGGCCAGTCCACCATGTTGAGGTTGACGCAGGTGTAGTCCGCATCCGGGGACCAGTGGTCATTGACCAGGTAGGAGTAGGCGCAGGCCTCCAGCGCCTGGAAACCGTTGGCCACGCCGCGCGGCACGAAGACCGCCACGTCTTCGCGCAGCTCGTGGGTCACCAGCTGCCCGAAGGTGGCAGAGCCCTCGCGCAGATCGCACCACGCACCGAAGGCCCGGCCGGAAGCCACGGAGACGAGCTTGTCCCAGGGCTCCGCGTGCAGCCCGCGCGTAACCCCCTTCTCCGCATTGAAGGAGACATTATTCTGCACCGGTTGGAAGTCCGGCAAACCTGCCGCCACCATCTTCTCACGCTGCCAGTTCTCCTTGAACCAGCCGCGGTTATCCCCGTGGACGTCGAGCTCCACAATGAGCAGGCCCTCAATGGCCGTTGACTGCACCTTCATGGAAATTTACTGTCCTTGCTTCGCGTAGTTGGCTTCGACTTCTTCCTTGCCTGGGCGCCACCAGTCCTCGTGGGCGCGGTACCACTCAATGGTGGCAGCCAAGCCCTCGCGCAGATCCGTGTAGCGCGGGCTCCAGCCCAGCTCGCGGCGCAGTTTGCTGGCATCCATGGCGTAGCGCTGATCATGGCCCGGGCGGTCCGCCACGTGGATGTAGTTCGCGCGGCCGTCGTCAGTAGCACCCAACAGCTCACAGATCATCTCGATGACCTGGCGGTTATTCGTATCCTCCTGATCGGCGCCGATGTTATAGGTCTCACCGATGCGCCCGCGGTCCAGGATGGCAAGCACCGCCTCGTTGTGATCATCCACGTGAATCCAATCCCGCACCTGCTCGCCCGTGCCATAAAGCTTGGCGGGCTGGCCCAGAAGCAGGTTGGTGATCTGCCGCGGGATGAATTTCTCAATGTGTTGGTAAGGGCCGTAATTATTGGAGCAATTCGAAATGGTTGCCCGCAGCCCAAAACTGCGTACCCATGCACGCACTAGGTGATCCGAGCCGGCCTTCGTGGCTGAATAGGGCGACGACGGGTTATACGGTGTCTCCTCCGTGAAGTAGGTATCGGCGCCAATCTCCAAATCACCAAAAACCTCATCGGTGGAAACATGGTGGAGGCGCACATCGTGGCGGCGGCAGGCCTCCAGCAGCACGAAGGTGCCCATGACGTTGGAGCGGAGGAAGGGCGAAGGATCCCGCAAAGAGTTGTCATTGTGGGATTCCGCCGCGAAGTGCACCACGGTATCGGCCTGGGCCACGAGCTTGTCGACGACCCCCTCATCCGCCACGTCCCCCACCACCAGGGTGGCGTCCACGCCGTCAAGGTTGGCGCGGTTGCCCGCGTAGGTGAGCTTGTCCAAGACGGTGATGTCCACGTCGGGCCGTTGCTGGGCTACGAGCCTCACGAAGTTTGCACCAATAAAGCCGGCACCGCCGGTAACAAGCATCCTGCGCATGGTGAACAAGTCTAGACCGGGAACTTGGGCAGCGCGGTGTGGTTGAGCCACTCGTCCAACAAAGCATCGACCGCAGAAGGATCTGTCGCTTCCTTCTTCACACGGCTGATGAGATCCTCCGGGGTGACCACGGAGTGCTGGGATGCGGTGAGGTAATCCCGGACCGTGCGGAAGAAGACCTCATCGCCCACGAGGCGGCGAAGTGCGTGAACAGTCAGCGCGCCGCGCTTGTAGACGCGGTCATCGAACATGTCGCGCGTGCCCGGATCACCGAGCACGATGTCCTGCTTCTTGCGTGCGAGCACTTGATAGTGCGAACGCGCCGATTCATGCACCGGGCGGCCATGCGCGTGCTCGAACCACAGCCACTCGCAGTAGCAGGCAAAACCTTCGTTGAGCCAGATATCCTTCCACTCACTAAGGCCCACGGAGTTGCCGAACCACTGGTGGGACAGCTCGTGGGCGATGAGTCGCTCAAAGAGGTGGTCGCCCTTGACGTGGTTGGATCCGAAAATGGACAGGCCTTGGGCCTCCAGCGGGATCTCCAGCTCATCATCGGTGATGACCACTTGGTAGTCGGGGAAAGGGTAGTGGCCGAAGAGCGAGGAATAGAAGTCCAGCATTTCCTGCTGTTGGGCGAACTCTTCGAGGACTACCTGCTTCAGGCGAGCCGGCGCCCAAGCGCGGACGTCTCGGCCCAGGTCAATCTCTGAGTATTCGCCGATCTGCACCGTGGCGAGGTACGTGGCCATAGGGTGCTTGACGCGGTAGTGCCAGCGCGTCATGGAACCGCCTGCGCTGCGGCGGGAGACCAGCTTGCCGTTGGAAATCACCACGAAAGGATCGTCAGCGGTGATGCGAATATCGTAGGTGGCCTTTTCCGACGGGGTGTCATCGCAGGGGAACCAGCTGGGTGCACCGTTGGGTTGGCTGGCCACCAGGGAGCCGGAATCTGTTTCCTCCCAGCCGATTTCACCCCACGGAGTGCGCAGTGGCCGCGGCGAGCCGCCATAGCGAATGTGCAGCTCAAACTCTTGGTTCTCCACGATGGTGTCGGCAAAGGTCAGCCGCAGTTTGCCGGCGGACAGGCGAAACTTGGCCACGCGGGGTGCGTGTTTCGCCGTGATGCGGCGAGCCACCATGGCGCCCCCGAGGTCAAGCGTGAGTTTGTCAAAGTCCTCCAGCGCGCGAATGTGGAGGATGGCTTCGCCCTGCAGCATGTTGGGTTCCACGCGGTAGGTCAGGTCCAAGTCATAGTGGGTGACCTCGAAGCCGAGGTTGAAATCCACCCTCGTGTAGCTATCCCGAGTAAGTGCAGCGCGGTCGCGAGCGGCGGAGATATGCGAAAGGGCGGTAGAAAGCAGCTTCATAATGCCGCTATCCTACCGCCCTGTCTGGGTTATCCGAAGCCAGGGGAGCGAGCACGCCGCGCCAGACCGTGGGGCGACACGCTCCGCTCACTTTTTAGGAGTTGAAAGCTTCCTCAAAGGTGGGCCAGGACTTCACCAGGTCCTCGCGCCAGCCCGGCCAGGAGTGCGTGCCCACGTTGCGGAAGTTGTAGGTGGCTGGAATGTTCTGCTTATCCAGCTTGGCCTTGAGCATATGGGTGCAGTGGTTGACCGCGGCCTCGATGATGCCGCCCTCAACCTGCAGCTGTGCCGAACCCGCGTAGGCGGCCAGCGGGCTGTAGCCCTTGTTCATGTAGTAGGACGGGGTATCCTGCTCACCCGCGAAGCCCGATGCGGAGGAAATGTACAGCTTGGTGCCGCGCAGTTTCTCGGAGTTCATCAGGGCATCGTTGTAGCGGTTGTAGTCACCGCCCATCGGGCCCCACATCTGTTCCGGTTCTCCGCCGCCGCGGTTCACGGTGAGGCGCAGGAACTGGTACTCCGTGGGGTAGGCGGTTGCGGCGCAGCCGGCGAAGGAGCCAACCGCGTCATAGAAGCCCTGGTTGTGCTGCGCCAGCAGCAGGGAAGACGTTGCGGACATGGACATGCCGGCAATGGCGCGCTTGTTGCTTGCGTTCAGGCGAGACTCCAGCGGGCCAGGCAGCTCCTTGGTCAGGAAGGTCTCCCACTTCTGTGGGCCCTTGAGGTACTTGCCGTTGGGCTCCTCCAGCCAGTCGGTGTAGTAGGAGAAAGCACCTGCCTGCGGAACGACAACGTTGACGTCCTTGTCCGCGTAGAAGTCCACGGCATCGGACATGTACAGCCAATCGGAGTCCTGCTCCGCGGAACCGGCGCCGTTGAGCAGGTACAAGGTCGGGCGGTCCGGGTTCTTAGCAGGGATAACAGCCAGCGGAATCGCGCGGCCGTTCATGGCCGGTGACGTAGCCTCCAGCTTGAGAACGCGGGCGTCATCTTTGAAGTGCTCGTACCACTTCTGGCTCTGCACCTCCGGGGTGACGTTCAAGTCCGAGATGGTGGACAGCGGCGTGTCACCCGCAACCTGCTGCGGGGTGATGGTGGCCGCACCCGCAACGGGGCTGATAAGCGCGGCAGCGCAGAGCGCGCCGGCGGCGAGGAGAGAGCTAAGACGCTTCATTACGTTCCTTATTTAACAATCAATATGGCGAGTTGAGCTTACTGTTCGATGGCCTCAGGGGCTACTGGCCGGGAGTCGGCCGGGGTCTTGGGATCGTTCTCGGCCTCTTCCATATTCTGCTTATCGGCATCCTCAGCTTTGGCGTTAGCGTCCGTGTTCACCGCGCTTTCCGACGCCCGCGTGGAGACCGGCTCCACCGGCAGACCAAAGGCACGAGCGAAGGTGGGCCAGGAGGAGTTGATGTCATCGAACCAGCCCGGCCAGGAGTGGGTACCGGTATTGCGCAGGTTGAAATCCGCTTTGACACCTTCGCGCTGCAGTTTTGCCTGCAGGTCGTGGGTGCACGCATTCATCGCTGCCTCGATGACGCCGCCTTCCACCACCAGGGTGGAGGAGGACTTCAAGGCTCCGGCCAGGCCTTGCTTTTCAATCCTGGACGAACCCAAATCGTTCATTCCGGCAAACCCCGAGTTAGCGGAGACGTAGACCTGGGAATTACCCATGTTGTTCTTTGTGGCGTTGATGAGTCCATCGTTGTAGCGGTTGTAGTCACCGCCCATCGGGCCCCACATCTGCTCGGTGCTTCCACCGCCACGATTCACGGTCAGCTGCGTGTAGAAGTTCGGCAGTGGAGTCGAGGTGGCCGCACAGCCAGAGAAGGACCCGATAGCGTCATAGAAGTTGGGGTTGTGCTGGGCCAAGACGAGCGATGAGGTAGCAGACATGGACATGCCTGCGATGCCGCGCTTGCCGTTGGCGTTGATGTGCTTCTCCAGCGGTCCCGGTAGCTCCTTGGTGAGGAAGGTCTCCCACTTCTGCGGGCCCTTGAGGTAGCTGCGGTCCGGGCTGGTAACCCAGTCGGTGTAGTAGGAGAATGCGCCTGCCTGCGGGATGACGACGTTGACGTTTCGGTCACCGTAGTAGTCATCGAGTTCTTGGGTGCCCTCCTTGTTGGGATCCAAGTCTTCGCGCGTGGTGGCTATCAGCCAGTCCATGCCCTGCTCGGCACCGCCAGCACCGTTGAGTAGATAAAGGGTGGGGCGGGAAGAATCAAAGGTGCCGTCTGGGGTAATTACTGCAAGAGGGACGGTGCGGTCCATCGCTGGTGCGGTGGCATTGAGGGCCTTGACGCTCTGACGGTAGTCCGGGTATTTCAGGACGTAGCCCATCCACTGCTTGCTGTCCGGGATCTCATTGACGTCAACGTCCTTAAAAGTGACGTTCTTACCAATGGCGTCTTCATATTCTTGGCGGGAGGGCGACGGGTTTCCGGCGGAGTCCTTGGGCAGGTACTTTTCAATCTCCCCGTAGATGTCGAGCTCGGAAATGGTGGACGGTGTGGCATCACCGCGGATTTGTTCCGGGGTGACCTCGGATGCGCCCGCGGTAGGGGATGCTACGGCGCCAAGTGCTAGGGCAGTGGCTGCCGCAAGCGTCGTGAGAGAGCGCGCAATCTTCATAGAATCTCGCTTTCTAAGTGATGAGCGGAAATGTAGGGGCAAGTGTAAAAGATGCTCCGGACACGCCACCCATGAGATGGGCAATAGTGCTGGTAGATGGGAATTTCAGCACCCCAAGATAAGGGTAACGTGTTTAAACATACCAAGATATTAAAGTTAATGGTGGTATTGAAGTGGAAACCGTGTCATAATCTTTCCGTGCGTTAACGTGGGCTATGTAACGCAATGTCCGGCCTATTCGTTAGTCGAACCAGATGCGGAGACCGTTACTGCGGCGGCCGTCCTGCAAGGCAGAAGGTGGCAGTGCCGCATAGTGACATCGCACGAGGCCGTGAAGGCTGCTAGAAGACCAACAGAAAGAAGAAGAATGAACCTCTTTGACACCATCCTCGTTTCCATCAACCAGGTGCTGGGCCAGTTCGCTCACTCCGGCTCCTCTACTTCCTCCAAGATCGCCCTGGATTGGGGTCTTTACTAAACAGCTGCGGGGCGTGCGGCCCCACGTTTCTCTCCCCCTAATCGCCCCCTCGGGTGGTTGGGGGTTATTTTGTGCGTTGTGTGCCCTCTACGCATCAGTGCACTGTGGCTTGCGTATCAGGAATGTTATGGACTGATACGAGAGCACAGCATGGGGGTGGTGGGACAGCGGGCACAAAGTTACGTATCCTATAGGGCGTGACTAATGAACATTTTGACGTTGTAGTACTCGGCGCGGGCCCCGGCGGCTACGTGTCCGCCATCCGCGCTGCCCAGCTGGGCAAGAAGGTTGCCGTTATTGAGAAGCAGTACTGGGGCGGTGTTTGCCTCAACGTGGGCTGCATCCCGTCCAAGGCTCTTCTTAAGAACGCTGAAGTTGCACACACCTTCAACCATGAGGCGAAGGCCTTTGGTATTTCCGGCGATGTTTCCTTCGACTTCGGTGTTGCGCACAAGCGCTCCCGCAAGGTCTCGGAGGGCATCGTCAAGGGCGTGCACTACCTGATGAAGAAGAACAAGATTACGGAGATCAATGGCCTCGGCTCCTTCAAGGACGCCAAGACCATCGAGATTACCGAGGGCGATGACAAGGGTAAGACCGTTACCTTTGACAACTGCATTATCGCCACCGGCTCCGTCGTCCGTTCCCTTCCGGGCGTGGAAATCGGCGGCAACATCGTGTCCTTCGAGGAGCAGATCCTCAGCGATGAGGCCCCGGATTCCATGGTCATCGTTGGCGCAGGCGCCATCGGTATGGAGTTTGCGTACGTTCTGGCCAACTATGGCGTAGACGTGACCATCGTGGAGTTCATGGACCGCGTCCTTCCGAACGAGGACAAGGATGTATCCAAGGCTATCGCCAAGGAATACAAGAAGCTTGGTGTGAAGCTCCTGACTGGTTACAAGACCACCGCCATCACGGATAACGGTGACAATGTCACCGTTGAGGTCGAGTCCAAGGACGGCTCCAAGACCGATACGCTGACCGTGGATCGCTGCATGGTCTCCATCGGCTTCGCCCCGCGCACCGAGGGCTACGGCCTGGAGAACACCGGTGTCGAGCTCACTGAGCGCGGCGCCATCGCTATTGATGACTACATGCGCACCAACGTTGAGGGCATTTACGCCATTGGTGACGTCACCGCGAAGCTGCAGCTCGCTCACGTGGCTGAGGCGCAGGGCGTTGTGGCTGCTGAGGTCATCGCCGGCGCTGAGACCCAGCTGCTGGGTGACTACATGAACATGCCGCGCGCCACCTTCTGCAACCCGCAGGTGGCCTCCTTCGGCTACACCGAGGAGCAGGCTCGTGAGAAGTTCGCTGACCGCGACATCAAGGTTGCTACCTTCCCGTTCTCCGCTAACGGTAAGGCAGCTGGTCTGAATGAGACCGCGGGCTTCGTCAAGCTCATCGCCGACGGCGAGTTTGGTGAGCTCATTGGTGGTCACATGGTGGGCTCGAACGTGTCCGAGCTGCTGCCGGAGCTGACCCTGGCGCAGCGCTTCGATCTCACTGCAGAGGAGATCGGACGCAACGTTCACACTCACCCGACGCTGTCTGAGGCTATGAAGGAAGCAGCCGAGGGCATCGGCGGCCACATGATTAACCTCTAAGAACTAAAACAAGAACACTCCCCCTCATCCCATCGACGTGAATCGGTGGCGGTGAGGGGGAGTGTTGGTTTTAGCGCCGAAGCGCGACTGGCCTTAGCCGAAGAGCTTGGAAGACAGTGCGAACGGTGCGTTGACGATCGTCAGCACGAGCTTCTGGATCTGGCCAAGGAAGTTCTCGCCAAAGCTGGACATAATAATAATCCTTTCTGTTGGTGATTATCGGTCGCTGACCATGATAGAACAACCGAGTCGGGAAAATCCATCAGATTTGGCAATGAAAACCATGGGGTGGGGCTTGTAGGACAATGTATAGCGCCGAGGGTTTGGGTCATAATTCCAGCTCATCGCACTAAGTAGGCCCCTTTCTTGCTTCAGTATCTTTCTTCGGAGGCTTTCGCTCGATGGAGAGTGCTCCCCAGCTTTTAAGATTCATCTGCGTTAACGGCGTAAAGATGGATGATTTAAAACCTGTGCGATTACGCCGTTAACTAGCTTTAGTTAATAGGGTGCCACTGCAGAGCGGTGGGCGTCGACGACAAGCTGTTCGTTAATGGCGGGAAATGCCCGCTGGGAGCAATTCTGGCGCGGGCAGGTGCGGCAGCCGGCGCCAATGGGAGTGGCGGCGGAAAGGGCATTGAGGTCTAGCCCCTGGGCGTACACGGTGCGATTAGCATGGCGTGCCTCGCAGCCCAGACCGATGGAAAAGAGCTTGTTCGTATCCCCAAAACGGCCTTGTGGGTAGCTCACCGTTCGTGAGATCCATAGGTAATTGCGCCCATCTGGCATCTGCGCCAACTGGCGGGAAATGGTGTTGGGGTGTGAGAAGGACTCGTACACATTCCATAGGGGGCAGGTGCCGCCGGAGTTGGAGAAGTGCACGCCGGTGGCGGATTGGCGTTTGGACATGTTGCCGGCGCGGTCAACGCGCACGAAGGTAAAGGGGATGCCGCGCTTGTTGGGGCGCTGCAGCGTGGAGAGGCGGGAGGCAATCGTCTCGTAGCCCACTCCGAAGACATTGCAGAGGTATTCCACGTCGTACCCCGACTGTTCGGCTTCGCTATGGATGAGGCCATACGGGAGGAGCGTGGCCGCAGCGTAATAATTGGCGATACCCCGCTTGGCCAAGTTGATGGAGGCCTCTGAAGTAAACGGTTCTTCCTCCACGAGCTCGTCGAAAAGCGCGCCCGCTTCGAGGAAGCCAAGCTCAGCTGCCATGCGGAAGGCGCGCTGGCCGACGCTCAGCCGGCTGGCAAGGCGAAGGGTCCCGCTGTCCTTGTCGAAGCGGTGCAGCGTGCCATCCATGCGATCGGTGGTGAGGATCTCCACGCCGTGCTGGGTGGTGAGTCTGTCGTCCAGAGCCTGTTCGATGTCGCGGATGTGGAAGGGGACGACGTCGAGCTCCGCGGAGATCGCCTCTGCATGCTGATCTAACTCATCGAGATAATTCTGGCGGGCATAGAAGAAATCCCGAACCTCATCGTGCGGCATGGACAGCGCCTGGTTGCCGTCGGAGCGGCGGGTATCGGTGGCGAGGGAAAGCTTGTCGCGGATATTGCGGTAGCGGCGGTGAATGTCGACGAGCGTGCGCGCAACGGTGGGGTGGTTGTAAACCAGTTCGGACAATTCCTGTAATTCCACGGGGGAGGGGCAGATTTCTTGGTCCTGGACGACATCTTGAATCTCGGCGAGTAGCCGCGAGTCATCGTCACGGGAAAAGAAAGTGGCATCCACACCAAATGCTTCAGTAATCCTAAGCAAGACCGGAACGGTGAGGGGGCGTACGTCATGTTCAATCTGATTAACGTAACTAGCGGAAAGCCCCAGCGTAGCGGCGAGGGAGGCTTGGCTGAGATCACGTTCGCGGCGCAGCTGGCGCAGGCGCGAACCTACGTATGTCTTGCTCATGTGAGCTAGGTTACCTAGTGCCTTTCGGTCATAACAATAGTTTTGCAAGGAATGTGTGAAGCATTTTAACTTCGCTGCGAAGTGGGGGTGTTAGCGGGGCGTGAAGGGGCGGTGAGGGGTGTGTACCAAGCGAAAGTTTGACACCTAAAGGGGTAGGGTCGTCACTCGAGTCACACCCTGTGACAAAAGTCTCAACCGCGAAATGTTTTCGCAAGGTTAATATTGCGTAAAGCGAAGTGATCAAGGTAGACCGGCATAAGTCGGGGGACACTTAAGGCAACCCTTGCCTTAACTCATTTCTGTCAGGGGCCTGTAGGTGGGGGAGGGGGCGTTAAAAGCAAAGGGATAAGTAGTGGTCAGCGCGCAGTCCTGCGTAAGGTAAGGGCGACAATGGAGGTGTCATGTCTGTAAAAAATCCTGACCGTGAAGCCCTTGCTCACGGCCGCATTACTAATGAAACGATTCGTCCTAAGCCAGGAATTCCGTCCTGGGCTTTGAAACTGACGATGGCAATTACCGGTCTGTTCTTCGCGCTGTTCGTTGTAGGACACATGGCCGGCAACTTGAAGCTCTACCTGCCGGCCCACAACGGCGAGGAAGCCATCGATGCCTACGGCGCATTCCTGCGCAGCATGGGTGATCCGCTGATTCCGAGCGGGCACCTTCTGTGGATCATCCGCATCGTCTTGCTGGCGTGCGTGATCGCCCACATTTACGGCGCCTTTGCGCTGACCGCTCGCTCCAAGGCATCCCGCGGTAAGTTCAAGCGCACCAACCTGATGGGCGGCATGGATTCCTTCGCAACGAAGACCATGCTGGTGACCGGCGTCGTGCTGCTCCTGTTCATCGTCTTCCACATCTTGGACCTGACGATGGGTGTTCAGCCGATCGCTCCGGAGGCTTTCGCTCATGGCGAAGTGAAGGCCAACATGATCGCTACCTTCTCCCGCTGGCCGGTGACCATCATTTACATCGTTGCCATGCTCTGCCTCTTCCTGCACCTGACCCACGGCATCCGCCTTGCGGCTTCCGACCTGGGCATTACCGGTGCTAAGTGGCGCGAGGTCTTTGTCATCCTGGCGTACATCGTCCCGGCCGTCGTGTGCCTGGCAAACATCGTTATGCCGTTGTCCGTCGCCCTGGGCTGGGTCAGCTAAAGGAGTTTTGAACCCATGACTAACGCGAATACTGAACTCAAGCGCGAGCACCCGAACTTCTCGCACCCGCAGTCCATCGTCCCGGGTGTCAAGCCGGGCCGCATCCTGGAGTCCCACGAGCCGCACGGCGTCCCGATGAAGGACATGTGGAGCTACCAGAAGGACCACATGGAGCTGGTCTCCCCGCTGAACCGCCGCAAGTTCGAAATCATCGTCGTCGGTACCGGCCTGGCTGCTGGTTCCGCTGCGGCTGCCCTCGGCGAGTTGGGATACAAGGTGAAGGTCTTCACCTACCACGATTCCCCGCGTCGCGCGCACTCCATTGCTGCGCAGGGTGGTGTGAACTCTTCCCGCCACAAGAAGGTGGATAACGACTCCGCCTACCGCCACACCAAGGACACCGTCAAGGGCGGCGACTACCGCTGCCGCGAGTCCGACTGCTGGCGCCTGGCTTATGAGTCCATCCGCGTCATCGACCACATGAACGCCATCGGCGCTCCGTTCGCTCGCGAGTACGGCGGCACCCTGGCTACCCGTTCCTTCGGTGGCGTGCAGGTCTCCCGCACCTACTACACCCGTGGTCAAACAGGCCAGCAGCTGCAGCTGTCCACCACTTCTGCGCTGTACCGCCAGATTGGCCTGGGCAACGTGGAGCTCTTCGCTCACCACGATATGCAGGACGTCATCACCTACAACGACAACGGCACCAAGCGTGCCGGCGGCATTGTGACCCGTAACCTCATCACCGGCGAGCTCAAGGCCTTCACCGGCCACGCAGTCATCCTCGGTACCGGCGGTTACGGCAACGTCTACCACATGTCCACGCTGGCTAAGAACTCCAACGCTGGCGCCATGATGCGTGCGTACGAGGCTGGTGCTTACCTGGCTTCCCCGGCATTCATCCAGTTCCACCCGACCGGCCTGCCGGTCAATTCCGAGTGGCAGTCCAAGACCATCCTCATGTCTGAGTCGCTGCGTAACGACGGCCGCATCTGGTCTCCGATCAAGGAGGGCGATGACCGTCCTGCTAACGAGATTCCGGAAGAGGAGCGCGACTACTTCCTAGAGCGCCGCTACCCGGCCTTCGGTAACCTCGTCCCGCGTGACGTGGCTTCCCGTGCCATTTCCCAGCAGATCAACAAGGGTCTGGGCGTTGGTCCGCTGCACAACTCCGTGTACCTGGACTTCCGCGACGCCATCGAGCGTCTGGGCAAGGACAAGATCCGCGAGCGTTACTCCAACCTCATCGAGATGTACGAAGAGGCCATCGGTGAGTCCGCCTACGAGACCCCGATGCGTATCGCTCCGACCTGTCACTTCACCATGGGTGGCCTGTGGACGGACTTCAACGAGATGACCGCCATCGACGGCCTCTTCGCCGCCGGTGAGTGCTCCTGGACCTACCACGGTGCGAACCGCCTGGGTGCTAACTCCCTGCTGTCCGCTTCCGTTGATGGCTGGTTCACCCTGCCGTTCACCATCCCGAACTACCTGGCTCACCACCTGGGTGAGGCCAAGCTGGCTGAGGATTCCGCCGAGGCTAACGACGCCGTTGCTCGCGCACAGGCTCGCATCGACCGCCTCATGTCCATCCAGGGCGAGGATCCGCACGGCCCGGCGTACTACCACCGCCAGCTGGGTGACATCCTCTACTGGGGCTGTGGTGTGTCCCGTAACGTTGAGGACCTCAAGGTTGCCATTGAGAAGGTCCGCGCACTGCGCAAGGACTTCTGGGCTAACGTCCGCATCACTGGTGACGCCAACGACATGAACCAGGTCCTCGAGTACGGTCTGCGCGTTGCTGACTACATCGACCTGGGTGAGCTCATGTGTATTGACGCCCTTGACCGCGACGAGTCCTGTGGTGCTCACTTCCGCGAGGACCACCTCTCCGAGGACGGCGAGGCCGAGCGTGATGACGAGAACTGGTGCTTCGTTTCCGCATGGGAGCCGGGCGCTGCTGAGGGCGAGTTCATCCGCCACGCTGAGCCGCTGTACTTTGATTCGATCCCGCTGATGACAAGGAACTACAAGTAATGAAACTGACACTTGAGATCTGGCGTCAAGCCGGACCGACGCAAGAAGGCAAGTTCGAAACCGTGCAGGTTGACGACGCCGCCGAGCAGATGTCCATCCTGGAGTTGCTCGACCACGTCAACGACGGCCTCATTGAGGCCGGCACCGAGCCGTTCGCATTCGCTTCCGACTGCCGTGAGGGCATCTGTGGTACCTGTGGCCTCCTGGTCAACGGTCGCCCGCATGGCCCGGGTCAGAACACCCCGGCCTGCCAGCAGCGCCTCTTCCAGTTCAAGGACGGCGACACCATCAAGCTGGAGCCTTTCCGCTCCGCTGCCTACCCGGTCATCAAGGACATGATCGTGGACCGCGCCAAGCTGGACCACGTCATGGAGCAGGGCGGCTACGTGTCCATGGATGCGGGTACCGCTCCGGACGCTGACACCCTGCACGTCAACCACGAGACCTCCGAGTACGCCCTGGATCACGCCGCCTGCATCGGCTGCGGTGCCTGCGTGGCATCCTGCCCGAACGGTGCTGCTCACCTGTTCACCGGCGCCAAGCTGGTCCACCTCTCCCTCATGCCGCTGGGCAAGGAAGAGCGTGGCCGCCGCGCACGCAACATGGTGGACGATCTGGAGCAGAACTTCGGCCACTGCTCGCTCTACGGCGAGTGCGCCGACGTCTGCCCGGCTGGTGTGCCGCTGACCGCGGTTTCCGCGGTTACCCGCGAACGTGCACGTGCTGCTTTCCGCGGCAAGGACGACTAAGCTATAGTCATTCACAGGATTAACAGGAACGAGAGAAAGTTTCAGCCATGAGCAACCTCAACCCGGCAGTTGCTGATCACCACAGCGAGACCTACCCGGAGTTCTCCGGTAAGATTCAGGACTCCTACATCGAGGGATATGACCCCGTTTCTTACAGTGCACCGCACTCTTCTTTGCTGCGCACCTCCACCTGGGTGGGCATGGGCTTGGTTCTCTCGATCCTGCCGGCGCTGGGCATCCTGATCTGGGGCTTCGGCACCAAGCTGTACCCGCAGGGCACCGCCGGTGCTGACTACCAGATCAACCTGATTGTGGGCGCCATCGCCAGCGTCGTCGTAGCCATCCTGGCTATCGTCTCCGTCAAGTATGGCCGCCGCTACTACCGCCAGTACCGCAAGGAAACCGGCCGCATCAACTAGGCACCTCCTAGGCCGTTGAACGCCTAAGTTTCTGTACTGACACCACCACAACCCCCACCTCCAAACACACATGGGAGACCATGTGAGGAGGTGGGGGTTGTTGGTGTTTGGAGGTGAGTGCCGGGCGGGAGAAAAGGGGGAGCGGGCGCTTGACGACGCCCCTACGGTGCCATACGCGTGAATGGCGCCGCAGGGAGCGACGCGAACACTAACCTGACTTGGCTCAAATTAGTGCCGAAGGGT
>NZ_KV805149.1:0-448 GCF_001811545.1 Corynebacterium sp. HMSC074A09
TTGTTGTGTTGGTTGTGTGTTCGTTATTTAGGGCGCATGGTGGATGCCTTGGCATGCTGAGCCGATGAAGGACGTGTAAGGCTGCGTTAAGCCTCGGGGAGTTGTCAATAAAGCGTTGATCCGAGGATGTCCGAATGGGGAAACCTGGCACCTGTTATGGGGTGTTACCCTTCAGTGAATTCATAGCTGTTGTGGGGGTTTACGCGGGGAAGTGAAACATCTCAGTACCCGTAGGAGAAGAAAATAAAATATGATTCTGCTAGTAGTGGCGAACGAACGTGGATGAGGCTAAACCGTGTGCATGTGATACTTGGTAGGGGTTGTGTGTGCGGTGTTGTGGGCCCCAATGTAAATCAGCTACCACTGGTTTGCTTGTGTGTTGTTGTTAGGTGAAGTGGTGTGGAAACGCCTACCGTAGAGGGTGATAGTCCCGTAGTTGAAGGCTTCA